>CAYZJV010000025.1:0-36803 GCA_964478945.1 uncultured Spirochaetaceae bacterium
GTGGGCAGGAGCATGTCTCCATCCTTGATCCAGCCTCTACGGCGCATAACGGTACTGAACAGAATCGAAAGGCATGTGGGAAGGATGAAGTGCATCAACACGACCTGTGGCCATGCGTCCACTCCCATGACCGCAATGGCGTTGAATTGTCCGACCAGTCCGCTGGTACCCATTCCAGCTCCCGCACTGTTGTTCTCCATCTTGAAGACCAGTGTGCTGATGGGACCCAGGATGGCGGCGGTGAGGGTGGGAGGTATCCAGATCAAGGGATTCTTCCAAATATTGGGGATCTGGAGCATGCTGGTGCCAATTCCTTGGCTCAACAGCCCCCCCAACTTGTTCTCTTTATAGGAACTTACCGCGAATCCTATCATTTGGCTACTGCACCCTACCACCGCGGCTCCCGCGGCGAGACCACTGAGGCCCAGGCTGATGCAGATCGCCGCGCTGCTGATCGGTAACGTCAATACCATTCCCACCACAGTGGATACAAGTATGCCCATCGGCAATGGATAGAGTGTGGTCAGGGAGTTGATGAATGCTCCAAGGTACGTCATCAAGGCTGAGATCGGGGGAGCAATGAAGTGACCGACAAGAGAGCCGCTGAGTATGGTGGCGAGTGGAACCACCATGATATCCACACCTGTCTTGCCTGCGACTCTTTTTGAGACTTCGGCACCAGCGAGCCCTGCGACCAAAGCCCCCACGGGTTCTCCCAAGTTCATCTTCAGTATTGCAGTCCCATCCCCCAACATGAAGGTTCCCGCGCCAACCGCTCCAGCCACGGCACTGCAGAGCACTCCCAGGGGAGGGGCTTTCACCGCAAGTGCAACTCCGATACCGATCGCTGGACCGGTAAGGTATTGTGCGATCATACCGAATTGTTCCAGCAACAATATGTTGCTGTAGTGCCCGATTTGCTTGATTATAAGACCGATGATCAGGGAGGCAAACAAACCTTGAGCCATACCACTCAATACTCGGGTGATGTAACCACCCACCTGCTTGCCATGGAGAGAAGTGTTCACTTCAGCCATAGGGAGCTCCTAAGATATTGGATTTGGTGGATGACTTGTCATGTGCAAACGCCTTGGCATTGCACACGGCCTCCGTTGGGAAAGACTATAACAATCGTGGCATGTTTGGTAAAGATGGGTTTTCACGCAAGTGGTGCATAATTTTGTTGACCGTATGGATATCGAGGTGTTAGCCTAGTGTAACACTGGGAGTGTTGCCTGTGTTGGAGGTAATGATGAAACGAAGTTCCTTTCTTCTCGGGTTCTTTCTCGCTCCGCTAGTGCCGATGGTATTCTATCTTGTTACGATTGGAGCTGAATTCACTTCATACTCAATTTCCGTGGTAATTGGCGTCTATGCGATCGTTCTGGTGAGTAATCAATTTTATCTTGCATCCCTGCCTTCCTGGTTGGTGTCCAAATTCGGGGTGAAATCATTACGTGCTCTGCATGGGAGTTCCCCTATTCTCATTTTGCTATTGGCAGTTTTGCATGCCATTTTGAAGCTCTCATATGGATTCACCCTTTCAACAGGCCAGACTATTCTCGGATTGGGGGCTTTCATACTCTTTTTTGTAGGAACATTGGCTGCCCTATTCTTTTTTGCCAATACGCTTTTAACGAAGAGACCTCGATTCGCTGCCTTGCGGTCCAAAGCATATGAAAAATTGGGGCTTACGTACCGGAAGGCGAGAGCGATGCATAACCTCATGGTGGTCGCCGGTCTTGTGGTTCTGGTGCATGCGATGGGTGCTTCCACATCCGAGTTTTCCCGGAACCCTTGGGGGATGTCGATTCTCATCCTGTGGATGGTCTACTCGTTGCTTGCCTATGCGAACTACAGGCTTACCAAATGATTACCCTGGAGAAAAGTGCAACATATGCACATTAGTATGCGAATGAAGGCCTGAATTGACGTTTAGGGCGTATCCTCTTAATATGAATGTGCAAAATCGAATCGGGAATCGAGTCCCTTTAGGTTACTAAGGAGTCGCATGCCGCTAGAAAGAATTCAGTAACTTCACAATGTGGCAACATTCGTTGCCCAGCCTTGATCATAACTTCACCAAATCATTTCGATCCGGAATTGCTGCAACTCTTTATTGAATCCGAAGCACTAAGAGAGATCGTATGATCATGGACAATGGGATCATGATTGTCGTTTCTTATCCACATAGCTTCGTATGATGCGATTCGCAGTGACGAAGCCGACGATCTTTCCCTCCTTCTTCACAATCAATAAGTTGGTTTTCATCATCTGCATGACCTCGATCGCCTCATACAGATTCGCGCCAGCTGGTATGGTGAGATTGATCTTTCGAATAAGAGGTGCGATCGATTGGTGGATGGCGGGTTTCGCATGGTGCAGTTCCACGTATCCTATCGTTCCAACGACATCTTCTCCCTCAATGACCGGTAGTAGTCCGAGATCGTGTGCATGCAAAGTGGCCCAGACGTGTTCCACCGAGTCATCCGGATGGCATGAGATCACTTCACGTTTCATGATCTCCTCCACGGTAAGGGTCTTGAGGGTAGGAATCCGTTTGTCGAATTGGATATGTATGCCTCTCCTCGTCAATTTTTTCGTATACATCGTTTCTCCATAGAGGAGTTTGGAGACAAAATAGGAGAGTACACCGCTGAGAAGCAATGGGAGCATGATCGAATAGGTTCTGGTCATTTCGAACACCATGATGATCGCAGTGAGGACTCCTCCGGTGACACCCGAGACGATCGCGGCCATTCCGACAATCGCATAGGCGGAAATGGGACCCGTGGTTTCAGGAAACATGGTATTGGCAAGGATTCCGATCGCCGCACCCAAGGCTCCTCCCAGAAAGAGCGATGGGGAGAATATTCCTCCCGATCCGCCCGAAGCGAGAGTGAGGGAATTGGCGATGAGTTTCATCGCAATAAGGGCCACCACCACTTTCAATGCGGTGATTCTATTGTCCAATACCATTTCCAAGAAATCGTAGCCGACGCCAAACACGTGGTAGCTTCCAAACAATCTCAGCGACGCATATCCGATCGTACCAACAAGCAAACCTCCGATAATCGCCTTGAGCGTTGAAGGGATTCTTAAGCCGCGGAAGAAATCCTCCATACCATAGACCAATTTGATGAATGCCACCGAGAGGACCCCAGCGGCGAGACCAAGTAGTGCATAGAAGAATAATTCAAAATAGGAAACCAAGGAGTATGCCGGTACAATAAACGCCGGGCTGGTTCCCATGAAAAGGGAACCTACGGTGGTCGAGATGATTGATGAGACCACCAGAGGCATGATGGTCATTATGCTGTACTCGGGAAGAATAAGCTCCAAAGCGAACATGATCCCTCCTATCGGAGCATTGAATGTCGCGCTGATACCTCCTGCCACTCCGGCACCTACAAGTATGATGGTTTCTCTTGATGAAAGATGCATCGTCTGACCGAGAGTGGAACCGAAACTCGCACCGATCTGTACAATAGGACCCTCTTTTCCCACCGATCCTCCGGATCCGATCGTAATGGCGGATGCGAGGGATTTTACGATGGCGACCACAGGGCGGATCTTCCCACGATTCTCAGCAACCGCGTACATTACTTCCGGTACACCATGTCCTTTGGCTTCAGGAGCCCATTTGTTGGTGATCCAACTGGCCAATGTGATTCCGAGCGCAGGAGCCAAAACAATGAAAACTCCCCAGCGGGAAATTGATCCGCTGGCTGAGTGTGAAAAGGAAATATTCCCATTGAAGAACAGGTTATGGAAGAATTCGATGAGATATTTGAACCCTACCGCTCCCAAACCCGCGATCATACCAACAATGATGCACAGCATGCTTATTTGGATAGTACGTTTTATCTGGGATTCTTGGAACGAAAGGATCTCTTCATAAGCCGTCTTGTTCGATTGGCTCTTGTGATTCATGGTAAGCTCCCTCATCAAGGATGTTTCCATTTTTCCATATCGCTGACAAAATGATAAGTATCTGGCTCGTTGGACAAATAAAAAGTTTGGTGTATCATCGATACCAGAGTTGGAGGAGTGGCACATGAAGAAATTTGGTTCCGATCTTGAGGGGAAAGTCGTGGTGGTGACCGGTGCAAGCAAAGGTATCGGGCGTGGACTCGCCAAGATTATAGCGAACGAAGGTGCGAAGGTGGCTATCGCCGCAAGGAGCATGGATGAGTTGAATACAATTGCGAAAGAGATCGGGGATGAGGGGGGTATATGCAAATCCTTTCATCTGGATCTAAGGAGTGTGGAGTCGATCACTACCTGTTTTGATGAGATCGTGAAAGCGATGGGACCGATCGATGTGTTGGTGAACAACGCAGGAATGGGTAATCCCATCCCGGCTGAAGATATCACGGAAGAGGATTGGGATTGGATGATGGACCTCAATCTGAAAGGGACATTCTTCTGTTGCCAGGCTGCAGCGAAAACGATGCTGGAACAGGGTCGGGGCCGGATCATCAACATGAGTTCACAGGCTTCTGTGGTAGCCATTCCACATGAATCGGTCTACTGTGCATCCAAAGGTGCGGTGAACATGCTTACCAAGACATTGGCTGTGGAATGGTCGCCGAGGGGGATCACGGTGAATGCAGTCGGTCCCACCTTCGTACGAACACCCGGGACCGCCGAACGTTTGGATGATCCCGAATTCCTTGCCGGTGTGTTGGAGAATATTCCACGGGGCAGGGTGGCTACAATCGAAGAAGTCGCCTCAGCAGTCCTGTATCTCGCATCCGATGGAGCCGATATCGTGACAGGGACCCTCTTGCTTGTGGATGGAGGATGGACCGCACAATAACAATGTGCGGTAATCCCTATCATGTCGCATAGCTGTGGATGCTTGGTAGAAGAATATTCACCCCAACGAAGGTAAAGAGCACTGAAATAAATCCAATGATGGCGAACCATGCCGCAGCTTTCCCTCGCCAGTTTCGGCGTAATCGCAGATGGAGGTAAATTGCATAGATGATCCACGTGATGAGTGACCAGGTCTCCTTGGGATCCCATGCCCAATAACGGGACCATGCCTTCTGAGCCCATATCGCTCCGCTGATAATGACTATGGTCAGCATCAATACTCCGAACACAATCACACGATAACTGAGCATGTCGCTGATTTCGGGATCCTTGAGAATCCTTTTCCCATCGGGCCTTTTTGCATCTATGAGATAAATGATGGCGATTCCACAAGCGAGAGCGAAGGCGCCATAAGATAGGATCGCAGTACCGACATGAAATGTCAACCAATGGCTTTGCAAAGCCGGCATAAGGGGACGAACGGCTTTGCTCTGCAATGAGGCGTATCCCATTACCAAAATCCCCAACGGCATCACGAAGGCTCCGATCGCTGTGAATCGATATGTCTTGTGGAGGATGAGGAAGCTCAAGACTATTCCCCAACCGAAACTCAAGGCAAACTCATACTGATTGCTGAATGGCAATCGTCCTGCCCCTATGGTACGCACTATCATTGCCCCGGTATGGAACACAAATCCCACGAGGGTGATGAGCATAGCCATCTTTTCTACCTTTCTGGTGACTCCACTTACATGAAGGAGAAACAAGACTGCCGAGACGATGTAGAGTACGAATGTAGTGGTGAATGTGACATTTTCAATTGTTTGGAATATTGCCATGATCAATCCCCATTAGGTTGTGTATGTGTGAATTTGGCCAAGCCATACTTAACCGAATGATGGAACACCCAACCATTCTTTCTTCCAACGGTTGTGATTGTTCCATTCGAAAACCGCATGAACCTGGGATAACAATAGAAGCTGACGAACATACCCAGCAATATGATGATGAAACCGACAAGCACGATAGGATACGATGGGTCTGTCCTTACCATAAGTCCGGTATAGGCTTCGGCGTGGGTGAAGGTGATCTCCAAATCGTTGTGGTAAATAGGCTGTCCTGGTTCGATGATGTAGGAACCTACCGGTTCTCCATACTCATATAGTACCACGGCAAAGAATGGATTGTCCTCTCGATTGGAGAGCGAGACGGGTTGCTGGTCATGCCCTATGGCCATGTCGGGGAGATACTGGTAAAGATGGATTGTCAAATGGGATGGTTGGTGGAAGTAAGTGCGACCACTTCGCATCAATCCCTCGATAAGCACTTCGTTGGTATTGGAATCGGTGATCTTCAGGTTCCCAGTCCATCCAAAGCTTGCCTGATACAGTTTTACTCCTTTGTGATGCAGTGGATTGTTCACCCATATGGTTTGCTGAAGCTCGGTTCCATCATCATCAATCAGTGTTACCTCGCTTACATATTGCTTGACGGCTCCTTCTTCCTCAAAGGTCATGTAGAAGTCATCAAGCCGCAGTACGAAACCCTCTTTCTCAAAAGTCATTTCGTTTCCGGGCAGAAGGGAAACCACGTCTTCGGTAGCCAGTAGATTGCCCACCATGCCTCCAACAAACAACACGAGAATTCCGATGTGGGTAATGGTTGCTCCGTACGATCCCCAACGAAACTTTGCAGCTTTCATGGTATCGGAGGGAAGATCCTTCACCACGGAATATCTGTTCTTCCCACAAAAGTTTGTGAATGTTACCGGATCAATATTGTCTATCGAATACTCCTCCCTTGAAAATGAGGGGAAGTAGGAGGACCGGGACAACATGTACTGGCCTTTCAATGAGAGTACCGTACATGTCCCCAGATTGATTGTAAAGAATCCAACGAGCACGATGAAAAGAGGTGATGAATAGGCCGAATCAAGCTGCAACCCGATGATGAGCTTTCCGATGTTCGGATATGCTTCAAGATACCACTGCTCACCGCTGTGTTGGGGAATCAGGGTTCCGATCACGATATAGGTGGCGATAAGGATGAGAAGTATGATGGCAATTTTCAATGAGGCGATGAAATGCAATATGTTGGACAAGCTTTGTTTCATAGACTCCCCATTATATGCAAAGAAGGCCGGAAGAGATATCCTCCGGCTCTTCATTGCGTGATATGAGCAGGACAGGTCGATCAATACCCGGTAGCTGGTGGAGGACTGGAGATCAATTCCCAGTTCGCCTTGCTGTCGGTTTCTCGCAAATCATCCTCATTCAAGAAAATCCTTGCATTTCCATGACAAGAATCACAACTTTCGCTTTGGAACGTCGAACGTTGAATATTATGTGTCGGCGAGTATTTCCAGTTTGTCCTCTGATCATAGTTGGGCAACAGATCATCACCCGCTTCGATGAATGAATCAGCAGTGGTGGGGATATGTCGGAGTGCCACATACTTGTAGGGTCGTTCCTCGGTGGGTTCGGGGTTCAGCCCTATCCTGAACAGGACCCTCATTTCAGAATGACTCGCCAAACTCGTACGATCATCGGATATGTCTGCATGACATTCGAAGCAGTTCTGGTTCGCTTGGGCATGGCACACCTGACAAGAAAGCGTAGTGCCATGAATATTGTGCATCGATGTTTTTGATTCACCTGAAGCCGCATCTTCATGACAATCGGTACATGATGGCAACACAGGCTTGTCCCACATTGAGGCATACTCTTCTCCTGTGCCATGGAAATTGTTCACATCATGACAATCCACACAAGTCATTCCCGCTTCAAAGTGTACATCCCGTGCAAACCCAACAGTTCCCATGAACTCGCCTGCATTCCTGGCCCCATGGCACCCGAAACAGGTTTGGTCCATTGGAGGAGAATCGAAGAATTTGTGTTTGTCGATGAGACCTCCTGCGTAACCGCTCGGTCGGCTTACGTGGCATTCTCCACAGGTTGCATGACAGTTCATGCAATTGAGGTTGAACACTTCTCCCAACCCTTCGTGGGGATTGTCCAAAGCCTTTTCATCTCCACTGAAGTCGATGAGCGCATTGGCAAATCCACGTACTGTGTAGTGCAAAGATTTCTCATATGTGCTCGTTGCCTCATAATGACACTCCGCACAAATACCGTTGGTATCGCCTGATGGGGAAGGGTTCACTCCGATATGTGCATTCTCGAAATGCTCTTCGGAACCATCTCCCCCATGGCATGTCACACAGCCAAGTTCTCCATGCGGTGTATCGAGGAAATCTACAGAAACTTGATATTTTTCAAGCGCCGAAAACTCCGGCGCGGCAGGGCCTCACCCCCCTGCCTCGCCACCTGCAACGGACGGCGAGGCCAACTTGTTTATCGGATGGGTTTTCGTATGACAAGCAATACACTTTTCACTGTTCTGATACGGGAGGTCGACCGGGTCGGTGAATCTGGCTGTAATGACACGAGGTTCGGTAGCGATTTCCGTTTCTGCGGGGGCCACCTCCTTGGAGCCTGCTCCCGTGGCCACCACGATCAAGGTTGCAACGACAACAAGCACTATCGTCTTGAGCAAACTCTTCTTTCGTTTCTCTCCCATGGCTACCTCCATCCGTCACACCAACCGATGACGTAATCATTATAGCATTATCGATTAATCCAAAACAACAGGAAAACATCAGTAATTCGCTCAAATAACTGCTTACAACACCTTTCTCATATCTCCGATACGTTCGATGAATCCATCCTCCTCCATCCTATTGAGCAATGGAATCATATACTTTCTACTGAGAGGCAGGTGAAGTTTCGCATCACCAATGGTAAATGTTTCTCCGGCAGCTCTACCCTTGAGGACAAGCGCAGTCATTGTTCGATACGTTTCGGTGGTATAGATGAAGAGGCTTTCCACCATCATGACTTTCCTTGTGTCAAGAAGTTTTCCTAGCAACTCCTTTTCGCTCTTTTGAAGATCTTTCACCGGAAAACCCTGCATTCCCGATTTCTCGATACGCCCAAGGAGTTCCTTCGCAGCGGAAGAAAGCTGGTGGACACCAATGGCATTGTGCTTAAGCATACCATTTTCAAGAGATATGAATTTCTTTTCGACAAGATGCTGTATCACTAGATTCATCAAGGGAGGGGGATAGGATCCTTGCTTTACGGTTTCAAGAGGAACCCCCCGGCCCCTTTTTGCCATTTCGAGGATCTGTTCGATAATTGCCTTCTCGATGTCCTTTCGAATGAACCAACCATTGTACCCATTATAGTCTTGATCAAGAAATTTCAACATGGTCTCTACATGGTCTTCGATGAAGGCGTATCCATCCAACAGCAGCTCAAATTGTTCGTGGGATCCAATTGTTTCCAATGGACTGGGGTTTTCGATACATAATTGCACGATTTGCCGAGTTTCACTCTTGTTCCACTTTCTAGTTGATATTATGTGTCCATGTGCGACAACTGAACTTCCTCCAGGTAGGATACAAACGAATGGTTGTCTCCAATACCATACTGAAGGATGGTCGCATACAATTCTCGCCATTAGGAAATCGGGGTTTCTTGCGATCACATGCAGCGAACAACCGTCATGGTTGGTGCCATATGCCACTTCATACTTTCCATGATTTCTAATCTCGACAGTCTTTCCTATTTCCGGATGCTTGAGAACGACCAATGCTTGTGTGGTGACGGAAAAACGTTGTGCATCTGTGGTGATGCAATACCCTTTTCGTAATTGGGCAAATTCGATGCCTTGGACTCCTATCGCGGTTCTTCCATCAGCTTCAGCCCTCGAAACAGAACTTCCGAACGATTGTAGTGAACGTATCCTTCCCTTCTTATGGGTGGGAAGCAGGATAAACTCCTCTCCGACCTGCAATTCGTTTCCACGAAGACTTCCCGTGACTACAGGACCGATTCCCTCCAAAATGAACGAGCGGTCGATATAGAGGCAAGGAGGGATCGTATTCTTCTTCACCCTCTGCAATGTTTGGCCGATCGCCTGTGCAAGGGAGTCGATACCCTCCGAGGTTAATGCACCCACCACAAAGAGATCGGGATTGTAACCAAGCACGGCCATACATCGTTGTTGCGCTTCGTGCGAGACCTCGAGAATACGATCATTGGATGCAATATCGCATTTGGTGATTACAAGAATCACCTCTGGTACTCCCATCCCTTTAATTATCTGAAGATGGTCTTCGGATTGGCACATCCATCCATCATCGGCCGCCACTAGAAGCAAAACCAAATCGAGACCCCACATTCCTCCAGCCATATTCCTGATGAAACGCTCGTGCCCCGGCACATCGACGACTCCCACCTTTTGTCCATAGGGATCTAGAAAAGAAGCGAACCCCAATTCAATGGTCAACTTTCGTCGTTTCTCTTCCGGTAAACGGTCTGTGTCGACTCCCGTAAGGGCCTTCACCAAAGTGGTCTTTCCATGATCAACGTGACCAGCAGTCCCGATAATATACATGTCAGAGCTCCTGCAGCAACTGTTTCAGATTGGTTTTAAGTGTGTCGATTTGGTGGGGTTCGATTGTTCCAAGATGAAGTAAAACGCATTTGTCGACAATTTGACCAACAACTGGGGGGACCATCTGCCGAAGTTTCGCCGATATGTGAGTGGGGGAGAGATCCGATTCGATTCTAATGGCGATTCCCGAGATGTACTCATCGGGAGTACTGCCGCCACCCAAGGTCATGGGAGCTTCTTGTAAGGAAAACTTCCCTTTTGGGAGATCTTCCAATATGGTGTTTCCAAGGTGCATCATTTCCCCACAACTACGAGATGCCATGCGAATTGGAACTCCCCGATCGCCATTGAGACGATCCACCAAAGTCTGTTCAAGGATAGTCAGAACTGTTTTCCCTGGCCTGAGCACACGATAAAGGGCAGAATTGCGAAGTCTTAGCAACAGTTCCTTCGAACCCACAATACATCCCGCTTGGACTGATCCCAGCAACTTGTCCGCAGAGAAGGAGACGATGTGGGCTCCCGATTCGATGTGTTCGGCGACTCCAGTTTCTCCACATATGGTATGATCCAAGGCTCCCGAACCTTGGTCGACCACCAACATGATGGATTCGGGTAGCGCTTTGGACAATTCCTTGGTGGTTGGGGTGTTGGCAAAGCCTCGTATCGCGAAATTGCTTCGATGTACCTTGAGTACCATTGCTGTCCGCTCTGTGATGGCTTGAATATAGTCATCTGTGGTGGTGATGTTGGTCGTGCCCACTTCCACCAACTTCGCTCCGGATTGTTTGAGAATATCGGGAATCCTGAAGCCTCCCCCGATTTGTACCAGTTCACCTCGACTCACCACCACTTCCCTGCGTTTTGCACATACCGATAGAATGAGAAACAGGGCTGCGGCGTTGTTGTTCACCACCATCGCCGATTCGGATCCCACCAGATGGGAAAAAAGCGGTACGATCAACGAATCGCGATTCCCCCTTTTTCCTTCGGCGATGTTGTACTCCAACGACAGGTACCCTGTGTTGGCTTCTTCAACCCTACGCCACACATCCCTGGAAATTGGCGCTCTACCCAAGTTGGTGTGAATGATTACCCCAGAACAATTGATGACGGGAATCGGTCGTTTCAGGTATTGTCTACGGCATGTTTTGGTAATCTCCACAATGATTGATCCATAATCTGGACAACGGCCTGCGGCACGCCAATTTGAACGTACCGATTCGAGATGTTCCCTTACCAAATCAACGACTATGGGTCTGCTGATTCTATTGAACCAAATCGAGATGGACGGGTCTTCCAAGACCCTTTCAACTTGTGGAATATCTGGTCGTTCATTATCCATGCTACGGAAGTGACAGGAATCGAACCTGCCGCTGTGTTTGGTACAGCCAACGGTTTTGAAGACCGCGGGAGCCACCAGACCCCTTCAGCTTCCAAATAGTAGTGCCGTCATACTAGACGGCACTATGAATGTAAATAAGGATTGCAGCTACTGTACAAGTGGCAGTTCCGCTACTTTCCAGCCGTTGTTCATACCACCTTGGAGGGAGTATGCATCATAGCCCAAGGTTCTGAGCACACCGACAGTCTGTCCAGCGGTTTGCCCGGAATAACAAGCCACCACGATACGTCCGCTTGTGGGCAATGTATCAAGCAATGATCCAAACTGAGCCCATGCGGAGTGTGTCGAAAATTCGATATGGCCCGCATCAAAATCATCCTTGCTGCGAATATCCACCACTGTAAATGCCTTTGGATTGGTCTGGAGCGTATCGTAGAGTTCCTGCGCTTTGATCAATTTGTTGCCGTCCTTGGCGACGGAAGCATAGAATGACTTCACAGCATCCCAGAGAATCTTCTCTTCATCGGTCTTGGGAGAACTCGCATCGGATCTGTCGGAAAGTGGCTTGGGTCCGGTTTCATCGGCTGCGAGCTCAGCTGCCTTCCATCCGTTCATGCCACTCGTGAGTGACTTCACATTGGAGAATCCAGCCATTCGAAGACCCGCGATGGCTTGGCCGGCAGTTTGGCCCGAGTAACAAGTGACCACCACCTGGCGATTGGTCGGGATCTTTTCCATCACATCACCCAATCCTGCCCATGTGCTGTGGTAGGCACCGGGAATATGTCCAGCTTCGAAATCGGCATCTGAACGGATATCGATGACCAAAGTCGCTCCCGGATTGTCTTGAAGCATCTGGTTGAGGTCTTTTGCTGCAATAAGATTGTTGTTGGTGGCGACTTGGGAAAAATACTCTTTTGCCTGTGCGAGAAGAAGAGCTTCTTTGTCGATCACCGGGGCAGCAGGCTCGGCCGGTTTTGGAGCGGGAGCAGGTTGTGCCGGTGCAGTTTGTACCGCAGGGGCGGCAGGCGCTTCCGCTTCCTTCTTGCCGCATCCAGTGAATAGTAGGCCGAAAGTGAGCAACAGAAGCAACAGGACTACTGAAATCTTCATTCTTTTCATAAGTGACTCCTACATCATGTGACTAGTATATGAAGAACGATACCATATATATTTGGGAATTAATAGATCTATTTTTATCGATTAATTCATCAGATATTCATATATAAGGCATATTTTCGATAGTATTGGTCGTTTTACTTCTTTGGAAGTATATTCATGGTACTGGAGGAATGACACATGATCCAACACATCAAGGACACAGTAATGTTGAACAACGGTATCGCCATGCCGGGTTTGGGACTGGGAGTATTCAAGGTTGGTGACGGAGCCCCTGTGGAGGCTGCGGTGAAATCGGCATTGCGTGCCGGATATCGCGCGATCGATACGGCAGCGGTCTATGGAAATGAGGTTGGCGTGGGAAAAGCACTCGCTGAAAGCGATATTCCACGGGACCAAGTCTTCATCACATCCAAGGTATGGAATTCCGACCAAGGATACGATGCCACTTTGAAGGCTTTCGATACCTCGTTGGAAAAATTGGGACTGGAGTATCTCGATCTCTATCTCATCCACTGGCCGGTGAAGGGCAAATACCTTGATACGTGGCGAGCCATGGTTGACTTGTATCATCAGGGACGGGTACGTGCGATAGGTGTGAGTAATTTCCACATCCATCATTTGAAGGATATCCTCGATTCAAGCGATGTCGTTCCCGCAGTGAACCAGATCGAATTGCATCCTCTGTTGAATCAAAAGGCAATCCGTGATTTTTGCCAGTTGAACAATATCGTGGTGGAGGCCTGGAGCCCCCTCATGAAGGGACGTTTGGAACACAAAGTGTTGATGGAGTTGGCCACGCATTATGGAAAAACTCCTGCCCAGATAGTACTCAGATGGCATGTGCAACACGGAGTGGTGGTAATACCCAAATCTGTACACGATCACCGCATTCGGGAAAATTCGAATATTTTCGACTTCTCACTTTCGAGTAGCGATATGGATGCCATAGACGGCTTGAATGAAGACCGAAGGTTGGGAGCCGATCCCGACAATTTCGACTTCTAGGACAAAATATCTTCCTGGGAAGGGGTGGAGGGAGACTCATTGCGATCCCTCCATCGCTTCAGGAACACTTGATAGGCATATACCTGCCCTTGTATCTCCGCATTCTTGATTTCGCCTCGCCCAACCCAATCCTGACCCTGATAGATCAATAGATGTTCCAGTTCTTGACGAATATCTTCAATACTGAAATTTTTCTGCTCGGCACGGAAGTGCAGGTGCTTGAGCATGAGATCGTACTCCTTATCGAGGACTTCCTGTTCGATGGACATGTGATGTTGCTCCTGTCGGTTTCCTAGTTTCTTCTCTGCGAAAGCTTGTGGAACATGCGCTCGAGGATGGTTGTAACCTTCACATTGTCCAAGGAATGCATGTCGTTCAGTGCCCGATCGGCATAGGATTCGGCGAGACGTTTCGCCTCCTCGACTCCTCCGAGGGCAACAACCAGGTCCACTGCCTTCGCAGCATCCCTTTTCGTCAATTTGGGAGTTTCGATAAGTTGATGCAAGGTGTATGGTCCACCATCTCGACGTTTCTCGATTTCCAATGCTTCGAGAAAAGGTAAGGTGGGTATGCCATTGAGAAGGTCCCGTCCCGGATCTTTGCCAAGCTTTTTTCCGTCACCTTCATAATCCAGTATGTCGTCTTGGATTTGGAATGCCATCCCCATCAGATACCCGATCCTGTGCATCTTCCATTGCATTGTGCGGGGGGCCTCTGCCACCGCGGCTCCCGCATAGGCACTCAATGCGAAAAGTGATGCGGTTTTTCCCGCGATTCTTCTGATGTAAGTGGAGACTGGGATAATATAGTTCCCTTGCCCGGCATCTTGGTCGAGTTCGCTCTCGCATAATCTGCAGAAGGCATTCGATACCGCCGCGGCTTCAAGGTCTCCCTCCTTGCCACCCACCAGGGCCATGGCCCTGGATAGTAGATAATCGCCTGCCAATACTGCCTGCTTCGCACCTGATTGGGCATAGATCGTAGGAATTCCCCTTCTCGTAGTGGCTTCATCAATGATGTCGTCATGTACAAGGGAGGCCATGTGCACCATCTCCAGTACACTGGCGATCCGGAGGACCTCATCCTTCCGTTCTGCATTTCCTAGACGGGCCCCGATCAATACAAGCGCGGGACGCAACATCTTGCCGCTGGTCTTCACCTGGGCGGCAAGCAGTTGGCGTATGAAACTGTGGGATCGATCTACAGCATCATGTATCAACGAACCGACATATTCAAGTTCGGCGGCGATTTCCGGTTCGTCTTTCCAAAACTCATTCATCTTAAAGGCTTGCGTCCTTCTGCTTGCGCAAACGGTGCTCCATCTGCCTCTTCGTGAACTCCGGTTCATCCATGAACAAGTACAGTTTTTTGGCGATCGGGGTCTTGTTCCAGAGCTTCTTGAGGTAAGGCATCACCCAATAGTCGAGTCCGAAGGCCCTTCCAGCTCCACCTAGCATTACGATGGAAACCGCGATATACCAAAGAATCTCCTTCCCTGCAAGTGCACCGATAAGGAACATGGTCGACAAACCGATCGATACGATGGCTGCGGGGAAAGTAAACAATCCACCGATAAATGCCAGACCGATACCAACCTCGGCAAGCACGATCACCACTTGGAAGAAGTAGGGAGCTAGAGCGACGAACGTTTCGTTGATCCATGTATAGATACCCAATGGTTCATCGAGCAAGGGTGGTGCAAATTGTTTCACCGCCTCTCCGGTTGCTTCAGCTCCGGTCTCAGCCCATGCACTGGCAGAACTCACGGCTTCGGTCGCCGCTGGTGCCGCTGCTGGAGCCACATACGATGCGGAAGCTACTGAGGCACTGCCGACAGCTTCAGCCGTGGCTTCCACAACCGGTTCGGCTGCTGCCTCCCAAGCACTGGAAGCCGCTGCTACCGCATCTCCTTCTTGACCGGGAAGAGGTCCCCAGTAGACTTTCCCTCCGGTGGTGTCGGTGAGCCATCCTTCGAGAATCTTATTCACTCCTTCGATGAGCCACATGACTCCCAGATACATACGGAGGAACACGATCCAGTAGGGTGGTACCCGATAGGCTGCCATGCCTCCGATCAGTGATCTGCGGTGTTTCATATTGAGAATTTCGTGTTTGAAATAGGTCCATGCACCATTCACCCCACATACACCGAATTGATAATACATGTTTACCAAGTGTTTTACGGCTTGGGCAAAGAATCCCGACAAGGACATTCCCATGTTGTGGGAGACCGCATAGCGGCCACCGATCGAGACCATGAATCCATGGAAGTTGGATTTGAACGGCTCGACCTTCTTGGTCTTCAGACCCAGTTCACCACGGATATTCTGAATGATTCCATCCGCAGCGGTCGCAGCCGTCTGCTCGGCAGCCTCGACTATTTGGGGAACGGGTTTTCCGTCCTCCATGAACCATATTCCGTCTCCGGCAAGATATACATTGTCGTAATCGGGAGACTTCATGTACTCGTCGACTTTCTTACGCTGGACCTTGCCATCCGTAAGCGGTAGGGAGTGGCAGAAGGTAGTTCCCCTGACTCCACAGGTCCAGATCAAGGTTTTGGTCTCGAACCTGTTTCCATCCCTGGTATCGAAGCCATTTTCATCGACATTGACGATGAGGCTATGGGTCTTGATCTCCACACCCTTCTTTTCCATGTAGGCGATCGCCTTGTCCCTCGGTTTGTCTGGCAACATGTTGAGGATGCTGCCCAGGGCTTCGGCATTGATGAGTTTGACCTCGTCGTGGTCAACGCCGTACTCCTTGCAGAGGATGGGCAACCACTCGATCAATTCACCGACCAACTCCACTCCAGTGAATCCACCTCCGGCGACAACAAAGGTGAGCATATGTCTTCTCTTCTTCTCATCCTTTTCGTATGAAGCCGCCTTGATCGTATCGATGATATGACGCTTGATGCGCAATGCATCTTCAAGACTCCAGAGGAAGAATGCGTGTTCCTTTACCCCGGGAATATTGAAATCGGTTGCCTCGGCTCCGGTTGCGATGATCAGTTGGTCATAGGGGTAGGAAGCTCCCACTCCCTCGAGGACCTGCTTCTCGAAATCTATATGCTTGATTTCGTCACGGATCACATTCACCATCTTCCCAGCGAATATCCTGTTGAAAGAAATCTTTACAGAACTCTCTTCAACTCGATTCCCCGCGACTTCATGCAATTCGGTCATGAGTATATGGTGCCTGTGCCGATCGATCAGCGTCACTTCCACTTTGTCCTTCATCTTCTTGAAGGCTTTATGCAATTTCTTTGCGGCATGGACTCCCGCATAGCCTCCGCCAAGTACCACAATACGTTTCTTATCCATGTATTCTCTCCTTATCGCTAAGTTCATAACCGATTTATCTTACCTGAAACTGATCGTTCGGCTGCGACTGGTTGTTGTTTTTCGCGATTTGCGATATATCACTTGTATAGTAGTATCATGAAACACACCAACAATGCAATTCAGTTCTTTTTTATCGGAATACTTTTTTTTGTCTTCACCATGGTTTCTTGCGCCAAGTCGGAAGAGACGGTGGCTGTCGAACCCCAATCGCGCTCAGAGCTCATGTTGGGAACCGCATGTCGCATCACCATATACGACCATCCTTCCCAGCAGACCTTCGATGAGGCGTTCGAGCGGATCGCGGATATCGAGGCAAGAATGAGTCTACATCTCGATACCAGTGAGATCGCAGCGGTCAATGAATCAGCCGGAAGCGGAGCGGTCGAAGTCTCTTCAGACACCTTCAGGGTGATTGAGAAGGCGCTTGAGGCCGCGAAGTTTAGCAATGGTGCCTTCGATCCCACAGTTGGACCGCTGGTTACCGCATGGGATATTGGAGGGGATAATCCCAGAAGGCCCCCTCAAGACGAAATCGACTCTCTCTTGCCATTGATTGGCTATGATAGGGTGATCCTGGATTCCGAGAAGTTGACCGTGGAATTGCTCGATGCGGGCATGATGCTCGATCTTGGGGGAATCGCAAAGGGATATGCAGCCGATGAGGTGGCAAAAATTCTTGAATCACATGGGGTGGAGAAGGCGATCATCAACTTGGGTGGCAACGTACTCACCATCGGTAAACGGGTTGACGGCACTCCTTGGCGGATTGGAATTCAGAATCCGGAAGCCGAAAGGGGGGGGCATGTGATGATCGTCGGATTGGAGGATCTTGCTTTGGTCACCAGTGGACCCTATGAGCGGTATCTTGAATTGGACGGGGTGGTCTACCACCATATCTTGAATACCGATACCGGTTATCCTGTGGATACCGACATCACAAGTGCGAGCATCATCACTTCTGAATCGTTCATTGCCGATGCGCTCTCGACCGCGGTGTATTCATTGGGTCTCGAGAAGGGGTTGGCATTGATTGATTCGATGGAGGACGTGGAAGCAGTCTTCATCGACAAGTCTCATCGAATCTATCTTTCAGATGGATTCGCCAATGGCGATTTGAGCTATACCCTTACCGATACCCAGTTTGAAGTACACCAACTTTAGAGTGTGGGTAGGATGTGCCAAGCGCCAAGCAGGAAGAGGCCCCACAGCACTACGGTGTGGAGAATATTTTCCAGCAGTTCCCTGCGGTTGAACACCACTTCATCTTTACCGATGGACATGATGGAAGCAGCTTTTTCTTCCGTTAGGTTGAGCATGAGCGTATCCACAGCTTTGATGAATGGGCGTTTTGGTGTGATCTCCCGCCAACCGGAAGTGATCTTGTCGAAATAATAGAACTGCAATGAAATGACTTTCCCAAGCCTCCCCGGAAATTCGGGTCTGCCCGTTACCATATAGTGGGAAAGATAGAGCAATGCGATAAGGGTGAACGCTTTTCTGAGACCCAAGAGCAGAGCTCCAAGAGTGATGGGAAATGAACCTATCGATACTATGAGATATCCATTCGGTTGCAGCAGATGTGCACTTGATACCGACAACATGAGTATGAGATTGGGCAACAGCCGGAATTTCCTTCCATGGGTGAGCGCCAGAACGATGACATAGACAGCCTGCAGCATTACCCCGAAGGGGTTGTCCTGGAGAAGAATTGCAGGGAGGGCGAGCAATCCTGTGAACAAACGGATATTTGCCGTTTTCATAGCTGTTTCTCCAATGCTCTACGGTACCATGCCGAAGTTTCCACAAAGCGTTCGGCGAATACACCGAGTATCACGGAGGTGATCAATCCCACGATTAAAAATGGTGGAGCTATCAAGCGCGCCGCGTCGCCGAAAAGGATGAGCCTGCTCAATTGCAGTTGGGTGATGTTGCTCGCCATCGCCCCTGCGATACTGATTCCGATGAGACTCGTCCATTTTCTTCCATAACGAAAGAGCACATACATGATGAATGCGCTTGATACGGTTCCTCCCAAAGAGAAGAGCACTATGTAGCTGAAAATAGTACCGGTTACCAAACCTTGTCCCAATACCTTCAGAAGCGCAAGCAGGATGTATTCGCGGCTGTCGAGTAATCCAAGACCTATCAGAAGAGGCAAGTTCGCCAACCCTATCCTCATGAAGGGGACCGGTTTCGGTATCATATATTCCACTGTCGACAGAAAGAGGGAAAAAGCCGCGAGAAGGGCGATGAATTCGATTCTTCCATTCGTTTTAGAACGCGGTATCATCGACACCTCCTCCATCGCCCTTGTCAAGCGATCCTTCGATAAGTACAAAGACATTGTTGGGCAAACAGATGATCCAATCTCCAGGTGAGGAGACCCATCCTGCGGCGATGCACACTTTGTTTCTGCAGTCGGAATCGTGTACATGGACTTTTCCATTACGAATTTCGATTGTGGTTTCTCCCACCGGTCCTTCGAATGTAGCGAACGTATCGACATCAAGATCATAGATGAATTCGCCGCCATCGGTACGGACATGTACTTCAGGTTCGCCGGAGAAGTCCTTGTAGGTGCCGAGGCTGAGTGCTATTAAAGTGATCGACAAGGCCAGAATGACAATATCTCCAACCCGATTGAGTTTCATGCGCGAATGGTATCAGTTTGCCTTCTCCTTGTCAAAGTTACGCAAGGGGTGTGATGTTGCTTGGGAGTCCATAGTTGGTTTTGGGGTAAGTATTTCTTTCGTAAAAATATAGATAAGCAATTATTTGTCATGGGCAATCATTTCAGCAGATATTGATGAATTTTTCTTCGAGAGGTATTGCGCAATACCCCGAACAGCTAATATACTATACACCGATATCGATATATCAGGAGTGATTGATATGAAGAAAAAAACTGTTGTTTTGATTGTGTTGGCGCTTGCCATGACTGTATTGTTCACAGTCGGTTGTGCCAAGGAATCCGAGCCTGCAGCCGCAGCTCCCGCAGCACCCGCCGCTTCGGCTCCCGAAGCAAAGAGTGCACCAGAGGCAGCTCCCGCAGCACCGGCGGCTCCAGTTGAAAAAACCAAGAGCTATGTCGATGGCATCTATTTCGCAATGGACGATGAATTCGGTTCTTCCGGTTGGAAATATGCGGTCACAATCACTGTCCAGGGTGGTAAGATCGCGGATGTTGATTGGAATGGTGTGAATGTGAGTGCCGGAGTCACCAAGAAGGTCTACGACAAGGCCGGAAAGTACAATATGGTGAAATTCGGTGGAGCCCAGGCCGAGTGGTCTGAACAGGCTGAACTTGCAGAAGCCTATCTGATCGAGACCCAGGATCCGAAGGCCATCACCTATACCGATGATTCGGGTCATACCGATGACATCGCCGGTGTTTCCATCCATGTTGTCGAGATGTTCAATTTGGCTGAGAAGGCTCTCGCAAAAGGCCCTGTTGGAATCGGTCCCTACATGGACGGAGCCTACTTCGCAATTGCTGACGAGTACCCCTCTTCGGGTTGGAAGGAGTATGTCTCCCTCACGGTTCTCAACGGTCGCATCGCAGCGGTCAATTGGAGCGCGGTGAACAAGAAGGGTGACGACAAGAAGCCGTACGACAAGGCTGGCAAGTATCAGATGGTTGCCCGGGGCGGAGCCCAGGATGAGTGGTATGTCCAAGCCAATCGTGCCGAAGAGTACCTCATCGAAGTACAGGATCCTTCCGACATCACCTATTCTGATGCCGAAGGTCATACCGATGCAATCTCCGGTGTCTCGATCCATGTTGATGCGCTGTTCGATCTTGCGGATAAGGCTCTTGCAGCCGGTCCAGTGGAGCTCGGACCCTTCGCAGATGGTGGGTACTACGCATCTGAAGACGAATTCAGTTCTTCCGGTTGGAAAGGATATGTCTCACTTTTGGTCAAGGATGGGAATATCGTGAATGTGTTCTGGAGTGCGGTCGACAAGGACGGCAACGACAAGAAGACCTATGACAAGGAAGGCAACTACCAGATGGTAGCCCGTGGTGGTGCAATCGACGAGTGGTATGTGCAGGCCGAACGTGTCGAGAACTATCTTCTCGAGACCCAGGATCCTGGTACCATCACCTACAAGGATGACAACGGTCATACCGACGATATCGCCGGTGCCACGATCCACGTGAATGATTTCTTCTCACTTGTTGAGAAGGCACTCGCGGCAGGTCCGAAAAAGTATTGATCCAAACGGTTCAATCGGAAAGGGGTCTTGGATTTGTTTCCAAGACCTCTTTCATATAGATCGAGCAAATCAGCTCGCTGATCTCCCTTTTCTTTTCTTGCGGGACCTGCTTTGAATCCCTGATCTTTTGGGTTGCCATACGTGCAGTCTCACGGTCCAATTGTTTCAATGCCATCCACTGGCTTACCGTATCGGGAGAAACTGAGAAAGCCGATGCCACAGCCCATGCGACTGCCATTTTCACATGATGATGGTCGCTTTTCACTTGTCCCAGAAGACTGAGATTCCTATTCATCCAAACTTCATCGTTGAAATGCATGAGCAACATGACGATGGAGAATCTGGTTGCATAGGGATACGAATCATGCAGATGGCGTTCGATGAAAATACGATATCCATCGGTTTCCTTCGATACCCCTTTCAATGACGAACAAAGGGAATCACATACAGCCCAGTTGTCGATATGGGGTAGGAGAATTTCCAACTTGCCGATCCTGGTCGTCTCATCCATTCTCGCATAGGCGAGGGAGAGGAGCCTCACCAGTGTCTCCTCATGATAGCGGTCATCTTCAGGGTATCCCAGACTATCGCTGTCCCACGAACCGTTTCGTGCCAAATCCTTGGCCAAGGTACGAAGGGCAGGCATTCGCACTCCCATCAAGGGTTTTCCATCGGGAATGAGGCGCTGTGTGAATTCCCTGTATGATGCTTCGGATAGATTCCACAGTTGTTGCGTGATTTTGTGAACCATGGCACTACATGCTGAAAAGGGGTGTCGATAAATAACGATCACCGCTATCGGGGAGCACCACTACGATCGTCTTGCCTTCGTGTGCATCCATTTTCGCCAATCGAAATGCGGCCGAGAGTGCTGCTCCGGAAGAGATGCCCGCAAATATGCCCTCTACCTTTGCAAGCTCCCGTCCCATTTCAAAGGCCTCGTCATTCTCAATCGTGATGATTTCGTCATAGACCGATGTATCGAGGATTTCCGGAATGAACCCTGCACCGATTCCTTGGATCTTGTGGCTTCCCGGTGTTCCTTTGCTCAATACGGGAGAACCTGTTGGTTCCACTGCCACGATCCTGATACTTTCCTTTCTTTTCTTGAGATATGTTCCGGCTCCGGTGATGGTTCCTCCCGTACCTATTCCGGCGACAAAAATATCGATGGTTCCTTCGGTGTCATCCCAGATCTCGACACCGGTGGTTCGTTCATGCACCGCAGGGTTCGCCAAATTGGAGAATTGGCTGGGGATGAATGAATTGGGAATCTCTCTTGCCAGTTCCTCTGCTTTCGCCATGGCTCCACGCATTCCTTGCGATCCGTCGGTCAATACCACTTCCGCTCCATAGGCCATCAATAGATTGCGCCGCTCCACACTCATCGTATCGGGCATGGTGAGAATGACCCGGTATCCCCTGGCAGCTCCCATCATGGCAAGTCCGATTCCCGTGTTCCCGCTGGTTGGTTCCACTATGGTCGAACCCTGTGTTAGAAGTCCTCTCTTTTCAGCATCCTCCACCATCGATTTCGCAACCCGATCCTTCACACTTCCAGCTGGATTGAAGGATTCGAGCTTGACCAACACTTTGGCCTTCAAGCCATGTTTTTCTCCCAATCGGGAGATTTCCACCAAAGGGGTATGTCCCACCAGTTCGGTTACATTTGCGTGAATATTCATGTGCATCTCCTAAATCATACTATACATATATGATATGTGTATTATACTTACGCAGATAATGTAGGTCAAGCCAACACAAAGCAAAACCGCCAAGGAAAGTCCCTGGCGGTTTTGCACAGATGCTACTGTTCAATCTTTCATTCGGTCTCTTCAGCTACGATATCGCGTAATTCGACGTCGAAGATGAGTAGTGTATTCGGTGGAATGGATTCTGTTCCAATCTCTGTGTAGGCGAGGTCCGGGTGGACATAGAAGCGGTAATGGCTCCCCACGGGCATCATCATCACCCCTTCCTTGAAACCGGGAATCAAGTTCTCCAAAGAAAATACGGAGGGAGTTCCCCTGCTATAGGAGGAATCTCCGGTTGAACCATCGAGATACGTGATCATGTAGTCGAGCTCAACGGTATCGGTCGCAGTGGGGTAGGCTCCATCGCCTTCGCTGATCACTTTGTACTGGAGTCCACTGTCGGTTGTCATCACACCTTCCGCCGTGGCATTCTCTTCGAGGAACGCTTCGGCATCGGCAAGGTTCTGGGCTGCGAGCTCTTCAACCATCGTATTGTAGTCTGCCATCAATTTCTGTTGGTAGGCCATGAACAATTCGTCAATTTCTTCATCGGTATAATTGAGCGGTACATCGTTGAACGCGTCGGATACTCCATTGTGGAACGAGTCGATCTTCACCAGGATTCCCTGGCTTTGCAGATTATACTGGACCACATAGCCATAGCCGTAACTGAACTGATCATAGAATGTGGTCATCTCACCAGCAGGTTCGACTTCCATGGTATCCAAGTCCTCCTCGGTGAGTTGTCCATCAATGAAACTCTGGTAGCTGACAAACAAATCGTTGATTTGTTGCTCGGAAAGTGCCGGATCAACATAGTTGAAGAAATCCGAGGATCCCGCAACAAAGTAACGGGGAACCAAGGAGATGTCCTGGTCTTTGATACCAGAGGCAAGCAAATGTCCATATACATAGCTGAACTTTTCTTCAATCTGGGGATCTTCGGAGGAGATCGCCGGAGCGGAATCGATCACAACGGGTTCGGCAGGTGCTTCGACCTCCACAACCTCAGCCGGCTGTTCAACCGGTTCGGATACAATTGCCGTCTCGGCTTCAGTTTCAACAGGAGCCACTTCAACCGGGGCTTCAATCACAACGGGTTCGGAAACTTCGGCTGCCGATTCGGTCTTCGTTGCCGTACAAGAGACAATGACCACGCTTGCGATGAGCAACAGGGTCAACAATACTACTTTCTTCATGAATCGATACTCCTTGGAACAATATTTGTCTGAGTTCAACATTGTTTAAATATCACCCTAACTACAACGATAGTCAACCACCAAACGATATCGCGAATGTGAAGATTAGGTGAAGATCACTTCGATAACAGTTCTCCCACAAAGGGGATATCGAGAGATCCAATGAATGAGCGAACCTCTTTCTTTGTCTCCACCATGATACGTTCGATCACCGATTTGACAGCAGATACGGCCGAGTCTTCCTTTTTCGGAATCTGCACAGATGATTTGTCGGCCGAATAGGCTTCCCTCTCCTCCTTGGTTGCCATGAATTGGGTGAAATTCCAGGAAGATACATCGACGGAGGATTCCAAATGGGTTTCCTCCTCATCGGGAAGCAATGGGAAGAAATCTATTCCTGTGATCAGCTCAACTTCATCGACAGTTGTGGCGAATGTCCTCAGGTTCTTGTCGGAACCCTCATTCGGCAGAACAAAACCAATCGCCTTTTTCTCCGGTTCAAGGTAATCGAGCACAACTTTGAAATAGGATTGGGGGATGGAAACTTCGTTCTCCCCGATCACCTCGTACGGGCCTTCGGACAATACCGGACCGGTAACCACACTCACTGCACCCTCTGTGGCTGCGAATGTACGCACCACTGCCTCCAGATCCGCCCATATCCCTCTGTTGAACGAAGGTTCCTGGGGACTCATATTGCTCAGATAGAACGAATCACCCATTGCTTCTTCCGCCCAGGGAAGATCGGCTGCCGGAATGAGGTGTCCACGATCATAACCCGAACCACGATAATCGTCCAATTCCGCCGATCCGCTGGCTATCGAGGGGTCGGCGCGGAAATTATCGGCTCTTTCGAATACACCATAGACCTCATCGCGTGTCAGTTCATATGCCACCCATTTGGCTTGTTCATGGGCCTCGTCATATACCAATGCAAAACCGGTATGGATGACAAGTGTTTCTCCTTCCTCCAGTTTTGGGACTTCCAGTCCGGCCACTACACCCGATTGTCCCCCATCACCATAGTATTCCTCAACAGATGGGGTAAGTACCCAAAGTACGAGGTAGGCGATGATCAATAGGATCAGAAGAAATAGAATCCGTTTGCGCCTAGATGTGTTCCGTTTTGTTCTTTTCGCCATTGTACCTGCCTTCGCGTGTAGGATGCATATCCGTATGGTAGGGAAACCACTGGGAAGAGCCAATGTTACAGATTGGATTTGTTCCCGTAGCGGATGATGATGGAGGAACACACGACCAATATCGCAAGATCGACCCAGATGATGGGCTTTTGTTGCAGGAACCAGGAATCGCTGGCAAGAGAGGAACCACAATAGTTCACCAGCAAGGCAAGATACAGATTGTTGGCCACATGTGCACCGAATGCGGCTTCGCTTCCGCCATACACGCGGGTCATCTCCATGAAAAGTGCTCCGGTCAGGAAATAATAGAGTAGGACCGGGATCGGGTTGGATGTCGTCCTCACCTCCAAATTGGCCAAGTGGGCAAGGGTGAAGACCAGACCCGAAATGACCGGCAACACCCAGTACCGCTTGGTCCTATCCTCCAACATTCTCCATAGAGTGGTTCTGAACAGCAATTCTTCGGCGATGCATTGGAGGGGCGTCAGTAGTAGGATGATGGGGATCATCAGGAAACGGAGGTAAAGATCTTCCGTTGTCCTGTACATGATCGCACCTGGTTCGGCCAATATGGTCAAAATGGTTCCAATTCCAATTCCAACGAACCACACCAGTGAGGAAAACCCGAATAATCGTTTTCTAAACACGGGAGCATCGGTGATGAATTGGCGAAGAGTTGTGCCGACCCCATGGTGTACAAGCAACAGGACGGCTATGAAGAGAATGATGAAGTTGACATGCTGACCCACATAGTCGACCCATACCACAGTGCTCCACTGGTGATTGCGTGTTGCTTCGAAGAACAGATATGTGGCTCCGCCTCCAAGGAACGTCCAAGCGAGTTCGATACATATAAAACCGATGATCCATTGGGATAATGTCAAGCGCTTCCCTACGGGACCATCGGTAACCAATCTCTTCTCCATGCCTTGAGTATACCATCAAAGGTGATATAATTGGCAACATGATCCTCACCTCCATTGCCGCTATCCACCAAACGGTCCACGATCGATTGGATAGGAAGAGATGCATATGTGTATTCCCCACCGAGACCGCAGCGAAATTTTGGGCGGATGAGTATGTGCGTACCGGAGATTCGAAAGTTTTGCGGCTCGACCGTGTGATGGCTTGGGACAAATTTCGGGCAATGTTTCTTCCCACCATGCAGAAGCGACCTTCCAATGCAATGATTCGGCAATTGTTTTCAATCGGTTTTCTTGCCCAATCGAGGAACAGGGATTCACTTGAATGGTACCGTTGTCCATCCTTCCCCGAGTCATCGGACATGCTTGCCAGAGTGGTGGCTCGTCTGCTCCCCAGGATCAATGAACTCGAAAGGTTGAAAACGGAACACCCCGAATCCTTTTCACGGTTGCCCAAAGCCTTTCAATCCGACCTTCATCTCATTCATGTCGCCTACAAGGAGTTTTTGGAGGCCCATGACTTGTATGAGCCGCAATTCTTGAGACCATCGAGGGAACATCTGCATGGAAGGCCCAACGACACTCGCTATACGATATTCTTTCCCGGAGTGTGTTCCGGGTGGGATGAATTCTCCCATATGCAAAATTTTCCCGATTGGATCGAACCCATCTCGATCGATGCCACGGATCGCAAGGTTTCCATCGATTGGTATGGAAACGAATCAATGGAACTCAAAGCCTGTTTCGATTCAATCGAACGGTTGCTCGATGCAGGAATCGGTTGGGACGGACTCATGGTGACAATCGGCAATGTCGATCGTTGGACTCCCCGCCTGGTTCATGAAGCTTCACTGAGGGGGATTCCACTGAACATAGTCGATGGAAAAAGCATACTATCATATGCCCCTGGACGATTACTGCAGCTGCTCCAGGACCTGTATACCCATAGGTTTTCCCTTGAAGTGATGAAAAGTCTGCTGCTGGACCCGAAGTTCCCCATATCCGGAAAATCTTCGCTACGACAATTGATCCGAAGAGGAATCGAATCCTCAGTCACCATGGGTTCCACACATGCGAAGGATGATGGTTGGGAATTGTCGTTGTCACGTTCCACATCGATTGAGGATCGGACTTTGCTCCAATGGTACCGCACTTTCAAGGCAATGGTGGTATCGGTCGTCGAATCGAGTACAGTCGACCAACTCGTCAAATCGTTGTTTGCGCTGCAACACCATCTTTTCAATGAGCATACATGGAATGATTCGGATGCTGATGTGTACGCCTTTTGCATCGATTTCCTTACCCATATGAAAAGCAGCTTGACCGATTGTGGCCTGGATGGAGTACCCCGATTGTATTCCCTGTTTCTCCAATTCCTTGGCCAACTGAAATATATTCCAAAACAAAGGCAGGTGGGAATTCCCGTTTATTCCTACAAGGTTTCTGTAGGGATCTGCCCGGAACACCATTTTCTTTTGGGATGCACAGAAGAGGATACCCGAATCGAAAGGGAGCGGTTTCCACTGATCCCTGAGCCGATTTGGGATGAAGATGAGGAGGATGGAACAACCCAACATTTCATCGACCACTATCGTCTGGGTGGCAAGCATGTCCACTGGACGGGTTCACAGGCGGGCTACGGGGGAGTCAGTTCCCTCGCCCCATCATGGTTCATGGACCATGATGCAATACGGATTGCGACCTACACCCCCAACGATTCCATCAGATTGGAACAACGGGTATGGAATGGCGTGCAATCATCCCCATGGAAACCAACCCTTCTTCAAACAAACTGGTTTCGTTATGCTTCGACAACCGCTTTCGTTCCGCCACGTTTCGATCTTGCCGATCGGGATCCCACCTTCGGAGTATGGGATCGGATGAGGAATGAAGAAGGATACCTGAAGATTTCCAGTACCTCCATCGATGCCTTCGCATCCTGTCCGATGCAATGGGTGGCCAAGTATCTGTTTCAACTGGAGAAGGGAACGTATGGGAACGACCCGATCGACAATCGCCAAGTCGGAATCGTTCTCCATAGGATACTGGAGAAGTTTTTTCGAGCAGTGAAGACCCTCTCCCGTGTCTACAGGAGAGATCTGCAGGTTCGGTACGCACACTTGCTATACGATGTGATTGAAGCTGAATTCAACGATTACGCACAGGCACCCGATGCTCCGTCGTACACCACCATGCAGTATATAAGAACCCGCTACACCCAGAAGCTTCAATCCATACTCACTACCGAAGCTGCGGTGTTCGATGGGTTTGAGAGCATGGAATTCGAAAAGAAATTGGAGCATCGGTATCCCGATCGTTCCCATATCCTCCATGGACGGATCGACCGCATATCGAAGCATGTCGATGACAATGGCACCATACGGATGGCGGTGGTGGATTATAAGAAGAATTTCACTGCGCGAATCAGCGATTATACTCGAGTGGAGGATGCCATTCCCTCCTACCAGATGCCATTGTATGCCCGATTGTTGCACGATGAGGCCCAAGATATGCAAGTCGATATCGCGGCCTACTATGATATCGAAAAGGGTAGCTATCGTGTGATATGGGATGAGGCGAATCGGCAGAGACGCGATGCAATGGTCTCCCTACTGGAGAAGAGGATAGCCGAAATGACGGAGGCCTTGCAGGAGGGGACGTTTGGGACAACTGCTTCGAATGAACCCTGCAAGCGATGCGATTTCCGCCAGATCTGCCGCAGGAGATATGCACTGGTATGATAGATGAGACCATGTTGTCCAAAATATTCGATTCCCTCAATGATGAACAATTGAAGGCGGTTGCCTGTGATGTGAACTGTGTGGTGACCAGTGGTGCCGGTTCGGGCAAGACCACCGTGCTCTCCTATCGATTCCTTAGATTGGTGGCCGAAGGAAAGGCCGATGTGGATGGGATCCTCACTCTCACATTCAGTAGGGCCGCGGCGGCCGAGATGAAGGATCGAATCCATAGGAAACTGCTCGAATACCAAGACGATCCCGATATCCAAAGACAACTGCTTCGTTTCCCCGAAGCCACCATAGCCACCATCGACTCCTTCTGCAATCGAATTGTCGCTTCCGATCCGACACGCTATGGTATCGGTCCCGATTTCATGATGGATGAGGATGCCAACAGGGAGATGGCAATCGAGTGTGCCTATCGCTTGTTCACCAAGATGGAGGGACATCCAGGACTCGATTTCCTTGCGTCGCTTCTCAGTCCCCAGGACTTGGTGGAATCCCTGCTTGTCGATATGGCATGCACACAATTCCATCCCTCGAACGAGTTCAATGCCGAATCACATTCGACTTGGTTGATCCGGTTGCTGGGAGACATCTACGAAGAGTATCTGGCTCGTAGCATATCCCATGGTTCGCATATCCTGCAGCTTGATGGGAGTGGGATCACCTTTGAGAAGAATAGGGAGATGCTTACGTTATTGCTTGATTGGAGCAATTCATTTGATCCGCATCAAGATCATCATGGAAATCTTGCCCTTTTCGAGCAGGTGAATCTTGCGAAGTGTAGGGGAAAGAAGGATTTCGTGGAACCATGCAATGAATTGATCGATCTTTTCAAAGCGGATTTCAGGATCGCTCGTATCGCATGTGCCGGATTGGCCGACCAGTCTTTGGTCGCACCGATGTACGAAGTATTGGAAACCTACCGTGAACTGTATCTGACCACCAAGCGCGAACGAGGAATACTCACCTTCGGGGATGTGGCCGATATGGCGAGGGACATACTCCTCAACAATATGCAGGTCAGACGGTACTATCAACAAAAGTTCCCTTACATCATGATAGATGAATTTCAGGATACCAATGGTTTGCAAAGGGATATCGTCTACCTATTGGCCCAACGCAGGGACAGTTCGGTGGAGGGGGTTCCCACTGCTTCGGATCTTAGGCCCGATGCCTTATTCTTCGTGGGAGATCAAAAGCAATCGATCTATCGTTTTCGTGGAGCCGATGTAGCGGTATTCAAGGCTGTGGGAGAAGAATTGGTGGCCTCTGGAGGCAAAAGGATCAATCTTCAACTCAACTATAGGAGTGAACCGACCCTGATAGAATTTTTCAACAAGGTGTTCAGTCATGTGATGGGCGATGCGAGCGAAAAGTATGAAGCCGAGTTCGAACCATTGCAGTCACGAGCACATACTCCCGGGGTTTCCTCCACCATTTCGCTCCTACTCAAACCCCTCGATGAGGAGAGTGCAGACGATGATGAGCTTGTGACTGCGGTCCAGGCCGAGGCCCATGCGATCTCACAATTGATCCACCGGATGATGGAGACAGATGAATATCTTGTCAATGATGGAGAAAAGGCAAGAAGGCCAGGATACAACGATATCGCCATTCTGTTCAGAACCAGTTCGAACCAGATGCATTATGAGAAGGCACTCCGTCTAGCCGGCATACCCTATACCCTTGCGGCGATGCAATCACTGTTCCTCGAAGCCCCTACCAACGATATCTACCACATGCTGCAGCTGGTGGTGTATCCCGATGATCGTTTGGCCTTCGCGGCCGCATTGCGCTCACCCTTCTGCAGGCTCTCGGATGATGCGGTGTTGGCACTACTTGATGAGATGGATGATACCTCCGAACAACCGGTCTTTCTTGCCACTGAAAGCATCCGTTCCGAAGATGATCGAAAGAAATACCAGTCGATCGGAAATCTCTATGGGCAACTGTGCCAACTCGCTACCGAAGGTTCGGTTGGTGCCATGGTTTCCCATCTTTGGTATTGGGGAGGATACCGAAGCTATCTCTTGGGAGATCCTTTGTATCAAGTCTATTTGGAACACTTCGACTTCCTCCATGAATTGGCCATTCGATATGATATGAAGGACCTCGGTTTACCGGCATTTCTTGATTTCATCCGTCCCAAACTGGGACAAAATGAGAAATTGGATGAGGTGGAACCGCTGCACGATAGTGTCGAGGGGGTGAGTTTGATGACCGTCCACAAGTCCAAAGGACTCGAGTTCCCCATCGTGATACTTGCCAATATGGGGGGAGAACCAAGGGCAGGGGCTCCTCCGGTATGGATCGAATTCGATGGTCATATCATCCCTTCCCATATGCGCGGTTACGACAATGTGTCCAATGTGATCCATGAGATGCAAAAACCCATCCTGCGGAACATGGAGACGGCGGAGATGAAACGACTGTTCTATGTGGCCCTTACTCGTGCGAAATGTCATTTGGTTCTGGCCGGAAGTGAGAACAAGAGGAACATGGGAGAGAAGGCGAAGGAGAAGAATTTCCTCGCGCTTCTCTTCGATGTAGCCGACCTCGATAAGGATACTGATGCCTTGGGTAGCAATTGTACATTGCACAAAGTCGAGGATGCACCGAAGTCCGTACTCCGTGCACATGTGTCCCTTGAGCGGATGAAGAGCTTGGTGCACCGCATGCAAACCTATTACGATGATCCCTTGCCTGCACGTCAATTCGTGCGCACTTCGTTTCCGGTGACCGAGGTTTCCCATACATGGATGGAGTCGGATCAAATCCCCCGAGAGTTTCAGCTTCCCGCGATACCTGCCGACCCGGTACTTGCGAAGTATCGCCTGGAGGCTCACTTCGGGACCTACGTGCACCTATTGCTACAGAAGGCATGCTCATCCGATTCTCCGATTTCTCCGATCAGCGAATCGGATGCGAGGAATCTGATTCCCCATGAGATCGAGAGACTTGATTTGATGAAAAACGAGAAGGATTTGGTGGTGTCCTCGGCGGTTCATCTCGCCAACAATTTTCTCTCTTCGCAACTTTTATCTGAACTCTTGGCGCAAGAACCGATCTCTGTCGAAAGTGAGGTTGCCTTTGTCATGAAACATGGGGAAAAGATACTTCATGGTTCGATCGATCTGTTGTTGCTCTATGATGATTGCGTGCGTGTGATCGATTTCAAGACCGATTCCATCCGTCAACCGGAAGTCCATGAAACACAGTTGACACTCTATCGCGAAGCGGCGAATGGCCTATATGGCAAACCAGTCCATTCCACCCTCTGCTATGTACGTTCTGTTGGCGCAGAACTTTGGATCAGCTGAGATTTTCCGCTGCAGTGACGATTGCATCCATTGCGTGGGAAACGGATTGCAATGTTGTTCCATAGTTGAAACGAACAAATTGTCGATAATCGGATCCGAACCATGTCCCATCGTTCATCGCGATACCAGCCCGTTGTCCGAAGAAACGTGAAGCGAGTCCTCCCTCCACACTGGTGAGAGGGTTGTACAAATCCCTATTGGCCTTTGCATCTGCACGAATTGCTTCGAACACTTCGCTACAATCGATGAAACCGATGAACGATGCTTGTGGAACTACGAAATGCAGGCGTGATCCACTGTCTTCCAATCGGGAAGTGATGAAATCGACCTGTTTTGCGAGGTGGATCCGCAGCGCTTCAAGCCATTCGTATCCTCCCTCGTAGGCTGCGAACGCGGATGCCGAAGCGAGAAGATCGGGAGCAAGGTGCAATGCCCTCATCCTGCGCTTCACCCCTTTTTCCAACTCATCGTTGGAACAGACGGCAACGGAAAAATGCTCTCCCGCGATATTGAAGGTCTTGGAAGGAGCCATGCAAGTGACGGCTTGTACCCCATGTCGTTTCGCCACCACATCGAACGGAATATGGGTGTGTCCTGCAAGAGATAGATCGGCATGGATCTCGTCGCTTATCACGGTGAGTGAATATCGTGCGGCGATTTTTGCGACCTGATCAAGTTCTTCTTGGGTGAACACTCTTCCAGTGGGATTATGGGGAGAGCAGAAGAGGAGTACCGGAGTATGTTTCTCCCGTGCAAGTTGTTCCAATAGGGGGATATCGAGGGAGAAGCGATGGCTCTCCCTATCATAGGACAAAGGCCATTGGACCACATGTCTTTCCAACCCTTTGATGATATGGACGAAAGGCTGGTAGGCTGGCATGGGGAGAATGATCGAGTCTCCACGATTGCTCTGTATTTCGACAAGAAGCGCAATCGATGCGAGCATCCCAGGAGAGGTGATCACCGAATTCGACTCCACATTCCATCCGTGTCTCCTCCGGGCCCAAGAAGCAAATGTTCCAGATAAGGATTCAAACACGGGATATCCCAAGACCCCATGTTCCACCTGTGTCTTCAGTATGTCGATTACCGTCGGTGGAGCTTGAAAATCCATGTCGGCCACCCAGAAGGGCAGGGCCTTGGGGTTGTTGCAGATGCTTTTGATCGCATCCTTGTTCCATTTCACCGATAGACTGTGCGTTCGGTCGACTTCTTGGGAGAAATCATACATTGTCATGGGTTCGATCCTTGTCTATAAAACTCTTGGGAGGAGTGTACCAACTGTACCCCCGTAGAGGACTGCGCTTCAATCTGATGGCATGTTCGGGACAATGGTGATAGCAGGCCAGACACTGTTCGCACTTGTGGTGGAATACCGGTCGTTTCCGCTCGATGGTGATGTTCCCTACGGGACAGACCTTCGCGCACACTCCGCAGCCGGTGCAGTGGTCGGTTACCACGAAATTTCTGTCCTTTTCGCCCCGTTTGGACAGGCCCTGCTCCCACATGGTGTGGAATATCCTGGAGAAGGGGAGCCTTGCGGCAACCTTGAGAGATTGTCCCTGAAGATCGTTTCCTATCTGTTCCACTTTATCCTTGATTCTGTCGTGCTTCCTTTCCACTGCACGTTGGGAAGGGATCCTGAACAAAGGAATGTAGGTGTCGACCATCGGAATCCCGTTCACATAACTGGCGGCGTAACCGGCCTCAGCCAACAATCTGTCGGTGATGCTTGCACCATAGAAGGGCATTCCTCCATGAGTGAAGATGATAAATAGGTACTCCAGATCAAGATCAAGCGTTCCCAAGGTTTCGAGGATTAAGGTTCGTACAAGCACAGGGGGACCGTAGAAATATATCGGAAACACCAGACCCAATGTGGTGGTCCCCTCCAGCAACGACGGATTCCCGACTGCTTCACGAACCGAAACCAAGGCATCAACGGAAATGTATTTCGCGATATCGTGGGACACGGTCTTTGAGTTGCCGGCTCCACTGAACCAACAGAGGGTTGTCCTCATTGTGCGAACTCCTTCAAGTCGATTCTTTCCAATATTGCGATCACTTTTTCGATATCATCATCATTGAGATCAAGATTGGTTACCAGTCGCACACTGTTTCCATCCCCGCCACAAAGGATACCGTGTGAGGTGAGGGCATTGGCAACGCGCTCTCCTGTGAAACCGGGTACAGAGAAGAAAATGATGTTGGTTTCCACATCCTCAACGATTACTTCGGCCCACCCGGTACGGGCCAGGGCCTCGGCAATTCGTTTGGCACGTGCATGGTCGTCGGCCAATCGTTCCACATGGTGTTCCAAGGCATAGATGCCTGCTGCAGCCAGAATTCCCGCTTGCCGCATGCCACCGCCCAACATTTTCCGTACCGCACGGGCTCGGGTGATGAATTCCCTGGTTCCACACAACATGCTTCCCACCGGTGCACCCAAGCCCTTGGAGAGACAGAAAGTCACGGTATCCGCATTGGCCGCGATGGTTGCGATATCTTCCCCGGTTGCGATCGATGCATTCCAAAGCCTGGCCCCATCCATATGGACCTTCAAATGATGTGATTGGGCCAATCTTCGGATTGCCTTGAGGGTTTGCAAAGGATAACATACTCCTCCGATGGTATTCTCCACTTCCACCATGGTGGTCTTGGCCAGATCATAGGAGATCGGTTTGATCAGAGGCTCAAGCAGCTCCTCCGTGAGGATTCCCCTGGGAGCATCGATACCGATAGGCAGAGCACCTGCGATCGCACTTACGGCTCCCACCTCGTGCTGGATGATGTGGCTGTCGCAATGGGTAAGCACCTCGGTCCCCCTACCGGCATTGATGAACAGGGGAATCAGATTTCCCATGGAACCGGATGAGACGAAGAGGGCGGCTTCCTTACCCAATCTTTCGGCGCACATGGCTTCGAGCCTGTTGACGGTGGGATCCTCGAAATATACATCATCTCCCACTTCGGCTTCAGCCATCACTTTTCTCATGTCAGGTACCGGTTTGGTAACGGTGTCGCTTCTCAAGTCGTAGGTTTTCATGTTGTTTCCTCCCCTGTAGGTATGCAAATATCTTGTAAAAGTGTGAAGAAGGTGGGGAATGTCACCCCGACCGCATCGGTTCCATGTATTGTCAACGGATCATCACAAGCAAGGGATGCGATGGCCATGGCCATGATCACCCTATGATCGTCGTATCCCTTGCAGGAGCCTCCCTTCAATGAGCCGGTTCCATGGATGATCAGCGCATCCTCGGTCTCCTCAATGGCGGCCCCCAAGGAAGCGAGGTTCTCGTGCATCACTGCAATACGATCGGTTTCCTTGATCCTCGCCTGGGGAACATTGCCCAATACGGTGGTCCCCTGTGCGTAGCATGCGGTAACGGCGAGTATCGGAAGCGCATCGGGAATTGCATTGAGATCGAATGTTCCGGAAAGCAAACCACCCTTATGGGGACCTTGGACCCTTACCGTACGAGGTTCGATCCAGTCGATTGCACAACCCATTCTTTCCAAAATCTCCAGAATCTCCTTATCCCCTTGAGGGTCCTTGGGATCAAGGCCCTTGATGGTCACACATCCTCCAGCCACCGCGGCTGCACAAAAGAAGAAGGATGCCGAGGAATAGTCACCTTGTACCGTGGTCTCGAAAGGTGAGAACGATTGTCGACCGGGAATGTCGAAGCGGTCCATGGCATCATCCGTACGATATTCAATATCCTGCATATCCAACCATGATCTGGTCATATGCACATAGGGTCTTTCATTCAGCAAAGGTACCGTTACCTTGGAATCTCCGGTAGCCAAAGGACAGGCCAATAGCAATGCCGAAAGGTGTTGGCTGGTATGGCACACGATGCTGGTTTCTCCACCGGTAAGTGGACCTGTGATGGTGAATGGAGGATAGCCCTCCCTCGAATTGTCCTCAGGATAGGTGATGACAGCTCCCAAATCGCTCAAAGCCTCCAGCAAAGGTTTGACCGGACGGTTCTTCAGTTGTGCATCTCCAGTGAAGGTCACCGGTGAACCGATATGTGCACCTAGGCCTGAGGCAAGATACAGAGTCGTACCCGAATTTCCACAGTCGATGGTGATTTTGGAAGGGTACGAAACCGGAGATTCCACCACCAGGCCTTCTGTTTCCAGCGGCTGGATGACCGCTCCAAAGGCACGACAGGCATCGATGCATGATCTGGTGTCCTGTGAGTCGAGGGGGTTGTGGATGATGCTGCGTCCATGTGCGAAAGTAGCAACCAACAGCGCCCTGATCGTCTGCGACTTTGAAGAGGGTACCGTGATGGTTCCGGAAACCTGATTGACCGGTGAAAGCGTCATGTCCATGTTGCGACTATACCGGGTTTCTCCTCATCCTTACAAGGTCATGAGTACGAAAGAAG
>CAYZJV010000026.1:0-14222 GCA_964478945.1 uncultured Spirochaetaceae bacterium
TTCATGCACGAAAGCTGTGTGAATTGAACCATCTGCTCTTCGGATGTTTTCTGGTTCATGCACGAAAGCTGTGTGAATTGAACCATCTGCTCTTCGGATGTTTTCTTGTGGACTACTCCATTCCGTTCCCTTGTCGGATGGTGGGTGCTCCCGTGCTCTCGAACTCTGGCAATGCGAGGAAGGTATTGGTATACTGGGACATGGGCATCTCTCTCCGTTTCGTGTGTTTGTCGTTATTCACACAGTAACAGAGGTTTTGCCCATTTTCTATTTTTTCAGATTTTCTCTAGTGTCCTCATCACACAGCTTTTGTGCTAGAGCCATTAAAAAGGCTGTCGCATCATCTACGACAGCCTTTCATTGAATTGATGAATATTACTTCTTTCGCACAACCTTTCGTATAGGCTTGTCCACATCCCTGCGTGGCATCTTCACGATTGCCTTGCGGTGCTTGATGGTCCAGCAGTAATGGATCTTCTGGTTGCGGATAAAATCTTCACCAATGGTTTGGGAGGTGATCTCCTCAACATCGTATTCTTCGGTGATCTCAGGATCCAATGAGAACTTCCTGTAGTTGGTCGAGAATATCATGGTACCGGTTTGGGAAAGATGACGCATCGCCGCGTGAATCAGTCTTCTCTGGTCTCTTTCCACGTCGAACATCTGGCGCATCTTGGAATTGCTGAAGGTGGGTGGGTCACAGAATATGAGGTCGTAGGTGTCGTGGGTAGATCTGAGCCATTCAATGCAGTCTTCCTTATAAAAGAAATGGTTCATGCCATCAAATCCGTTCATCTCCATGTTCTTGATCGCCCAATCCAGATAGGTTGCCGATGCATCGACACTTACTGTACTGAGTGCTTCTCCCGCGGCTGCGTGCACTGTGGCGGTTCCTGTGTAGGAGAAGAGGTTGAGAAATCTTTTTCCTTTTGCCGATTCTTCGATCATCTTTCGTACCGGTCTGTGGTCCAGGAAGATCCCTGTATCGAGATAGTCCGAGAAGTTGACCATGAACATGTGTCCGTGTTCCCGCATGATGTAGAACTTGCCGGCATTCGCCAGTTTTTCATACTGGTCCTTACCTTTCTGTTCACGTCTTTGTTTTACGAAGATCATCTCAAGATCTATTTCCGTGGCTCTTTCAGTGGCATCTATAAGTTCCTCGAGTCGTTTCTGGGCATCCTCAGGATCGATGGTTGATGGAGGAGCGTATTCCTGTAGATGGATGTATTTGCCTTCATACAAGTCGATGGCGGCTGAATATTCGGGCATATCGGCATCATAGATCCGATAGGATGTTACTCCTTCCGCTTCCATAAGCGGTTGTATCCTGGCAAGGTTCTTCTTCAACCTGTTGTAGGCCATTTGTGCACCTGGTGAGAGAGGTTGGGAGAGTCGTTCCTTCTTGCGTTGGATCGCCTTGTCGATCATCTGTTGGCGCTCTTCGGTGGTGAATACGATATAATGGGCAAGCTGGGCCTCAAGGGGACCATTGTAGAGAGCATTGGTCCTTTCGGGTTTCATGTCCACATAGCTGAGCAGTTCTTTGTTGCCACAGAGGATGCTCACCTTCCATCCGGGGAAAAGGGTATTGAATGTTTTTCCCATGGAGAGATACAACGATTCGATCGATCCCTCTCCCTCCATCCTTCTCCCATAGGGGGGATCGGTGATGGCATGGTGTTCACCTTCAGGCACATCACTTTCGGAGATGGAGTTGAAATCCCTTTTCTCAAAGGTGATGAACTTGTCCATTTTAGCCCGTTTGGCATGCTCCGTTGAGAGTGAGATCGCTTCTGGATCGATGTCCCATCCGATGATCTTCACATCCTTGCGTATGCCATTCTCCTGCATTTCATAGGCTTCGTCCAACACCTCTTCCCAGATATCCGGGTCGTGCATGTCGAGTTTGAGAAATGCGAATTTTCCTGTGTCTAGTAGTCCTGGGGCCGTATCGGTCGCGATTAGGGCCGCTTCGATGGGAATGGTTCCCGAGCCGCACATCGGATCAAGCAGTAGGTCGGGATTTCCATCGAGCACCGTCTTGTACCAATCGCTTCGCATCAGTACTGCGGCAGCTAGGTTTTCCTTCATGACCGCACCTGTGTCGCCGGTACGATAGCCTCTCTGGTGCAGCGATTTTCCCGAAAAATCGAGGTACCAAGTTACCGCATCATGTTCGAAATGGACATGGAAGGTTACATCCGGATCCTCGAATTCAACCGAAGGACGAGCTCCCTCGAAATGTTCCTTCAATCTATCGACGATGGCATCCTTGAGCCGGATGGCACCGAATGTCGATTTGCGTAGCCATGGACAGTGCATCGTGGTGACTGACACTGAGAAGGTTTTCTCTGGATTCAACCAAGTTTCCCATGGGATTTGCATCGAAGAATGGTAGAACTCATCAGGTCCCATCACATCCTCTTCCTGGGCGATTCCCATCATGAGTCTGGTTGAGATCCTGGTATGAAGACAGAAGCGGTAGGCGGCAGCCAGATCGGCCTCGAATTCCACACCACCGTTGACCAAGTGGACCTCGGTGGCACCGGCATTCCTTGCCTCTTGGGCCACCAGATCGTTCTGGTTGGCGGCTGCTGCCGCAAAGTAAATCATAGTGACTCCTTACTGTAACAACGTGTCCAGTTCATCCTTGTCGAATGTATAGACGGTTCCGCAGTTGAAGCAATGTAGCTCCAATGGGAAAGGGCCCTCGACCAATATGGCTTGTTTCTCTTCGTTGGGGAGGGATGCGAGATATTGTGAATACCGCTTGCGATCACAAGGACAACTGAATCCGTACGGCAATCGTTCGAGATGTTCCGGCTCCGATTTCTCGAATACCTTCTCTACGAATTCACGTCCGGTCTTTCCTTCGGCAAGATGCTTTCCAAGGGACGGCATCGCCGCAGCCACCATCTCCAACTCCTCAAGATAGGCATCGTCGGCTCCCGGAAGCTTCTGAAGGAACAATCCTCCGGCTCCCGTTACACGGCCTTCACGATCAAACTGGATACTTAGTGAAACAACGGATGGAGTTTGTTCGCTGATGAGGAAATATTCAGCCAAATCCTTGGCGATGGTGCCATGCTGGAGCATCACCTGTCCTGTGAATGGAGTTTTCTTCCCCTCAAGCAATTTGGTCACTGTGAGGAACCCCGGACCGAAGAAGGGCGAGAGGTCGAAACTCTCCAGCGGCTTGTCGATGGGAATGGGAACTTCCTTGAGATACCCACGGACCGCACCGATGGCCCAGGCCTCCACGTAGACACCCTTGATTGGACCTCCACATTCGATGGTGAGCTGAACCCTGTCGTCACCTTTCACCATCGAGGCAAGCAAACCTCCGGCAAGATAGCCATGACCCAATACGAGGGTCTCCAATATTCCAAGTTTGTGGTTGGCACGCATCTGGTTGACCGCATGGGTTCCATCGACCACCACAGCCCTTATCGTTCCCCCATGCATGAGAAAGACATCCCTTCCATCTTCAGGAAGGGTGTCCAAATGGGAACGCAAAACTTCATCTTCGATATATGTGCGAATCATAGGGCTACAGATTACGCAACAACACCATTTTGTGCAAGGGTTTGGAACTCGTCTCCATCGATAACCTCCTTGTCCAGGAGAATGGAGGTGATCTTCTCCAATGTAGACAGATTGTTCTTGAGCTTATCCAACACAATTTTATAGCGATCGTTCACCAATCTTGCGGTTTCGCTGTCGATATACTCCTGTGCGACTTCGGAATATTCACGTGCCCCTCCGAGTCCTTGCTTGGTGGTTGAAGGGAGAGTGATGTTGCGATATCGTTCGCTCATACCATATTCGGTGATCATCCTGCGGATGATGTCACTCGCACGGCTGATATCATTTCCCGCACCGGTGGAGATTTCCCCAAACACCAACTCTTCCGCGGCCCTGCCACCGAGCAAGGTGTCGATATTCCCTAGCAATTCGCTCTCACTCATGAGGAACCTGTCCTCGGTAGGGTACTGCAAGGTGTATCCCAGAGCTCCAAGTCCTCTGGGTATGATCGAGATCTTGCTTACCGGAGGGGAACCTTCGGTCATGAATGCAGTCAACGCATGCCCGGTCTCATGGTAGGCGACCCGCCTCCGCTCCTGATCGTTGAGAATACGACTTTTTCTCTGTAGTCCTGCCACCGATTTCTCGATCGCCTCTTCGAAGTCGGCTTGGATAACCGTCTTTCGATTGGAACGAACCGCCATCAGGGCTGCTTCATTCGCGATATTCGCCAGATCGGCACCTGATAGTCCTGCAGCCGATTGGGCAATCTTCCGTAGATCCACCTCTTCGGCAAGTTTTATCGATTTCGTGTGGATCTTGAGAATGGCCAGTCTTCCCTCCAAATCGGGTTTGTCCACCAGGACCTGTCGATCGAATCTTCCCGGACGCAACAACGCCTGGTCAAGGATTTCCGGTCGGTTGGTGGCTGCGATGATGATGACACCAGTGCGGGAATCGAATCCATCCATCTCCACCAGAAGCTGGTTCAAGGTTTGTTCCCTCTCATCATTGCCACCGAGATTCGCTTGGCTACGGGTACGACCGATCGCATCGATTTCGTCGATGAAGATGATACAGGGCGATTTTTCCCTCGCTTGCCTGAACAAGTCCCTCACACGTGCGGCTCCAACTCCCACGAACATTTCCACGAAGTCGGCACCACTCATCCTGAAGAAGGGTACCCCCGCTTCACCGGCCACCGCTTTCGCCAATAGTGTCTTTCCCGTTCCCGGAGGACCCACCAACAACACACCCTTGGGAATCTTTCCTCCGATCTCGGTATATTTCTGCGGTTGTTTAAGAAAGTCCACGACCTCCTCAAGCTCAAGTTTGCTCTCATCCGCTCCCGCCACATCGGCGAATCTCACTCCCGTATCGCCCTCTGCAACGATCTTGGCCTTGTTTTGGTTGAAGGAGAGGACACCCTGTCCACCACCTTGACCCATCTTCGCAAAGAGAAATCGCCAGATCACGATGAATATCACCATCGGAAGAATGTAGGAGAGGAGGGTGGAGAAGATGCTTGGTCGGGCGGGGGCTGTCGCATAATACTCGACACCCACTTCATCAAGCAGCGGGATGAAATTGGGATCATCCAGAGCATAGGTGGAGAACGCTTGTGGAGAGGATGTCTGTTGCGTCAGTCCCTGCAATCCGGTTTGTTGGACAGTATTGAGGATCTCCTCCCTGCTCAACGTGTATCCCAGATACTGGTCATCCTGGATCTCGACACGAACAATCGTTCCTGTACGGATCATGTCCTTGAATCTGTTGTACTCCACTGCAGTCACGTTGGTGTTCTGCATCATCAACGAATTGATCATCATCATCGCGATGATGATGAATATGAAATACCAAAAGGAGAATTTGAAGCGTTTCCCAAAGAACGTAGGTCCTCCGCTATGGATACCAGGTTCATTGTCGGGGCAATTCTTGTTCTTCTTGTTTTTGTTCTGTTTGTCGTCGCATTCAGGATCTTTTTTTGCCATGTCCACCTCGTTGGATTTCATCCCTCATGGATGATCCTCCTACAATATACCTTGGAGTCGCCCAATCGACAAACCTTCCATTGTCTCCTATAGTGGACACATGGAATTCACCGATTCGGTAGTCATCGTAACAGGTTCAGCTGAACGCCTCGGGCGGAGTATCGCAATTGGATTGGCCGATGGAGGTTGCAGGGTGGTGGTGCATTGCCATCGTGACATTGGCAATGGCAAGGATACCGTAGCGCAAATCGAAACCGGTGGTGGATCGGCTATCCTGGTCACCTCGGATCTGACGACGATGGAGGGAGTGGAACACCTCGTGCGATCCACACTGACCCACTACGGTACATGGGACGGCCTGGTAAATTGTGCATCGGTCTTTTCAACCATTCCCATCGAAGCTGTCGATGGGGAAATCTGGATGAGAGACCAGAATCTCCATCAGATGGCACCCTTTTTCCTTTCAAAAGAATTGTATCTCCATAGGAAATCCACTCATGGGAAAACTCCTGCATGCGTGGTGAACATCACCGATACGGGAGTCCGCAACCCGGTGCCAAGCAGACCTTCCTACTACTGCGCCAAAACAGCCCTTGAGGACCAAGTGGTCATTCTTGGTCGAACCCTTGCCCCTTTTGTTCGGGTAAATGGGGTGGCTCCTGGTGCGATCATAGCAGCCTCCGATGAAGATATCGCCTACTTCAAGCGATTGGAACCACAACTTCCACTCCAACAATTGGCAAGTGTCGACGATGTGGTGGCAACGGTATGCTTTTTATTTGGGAATGATTCCATCACCGGTCAAACGATTGTGGTTGACGGTGGGGAACACCTGCGGTAAATTCTGAAACGAAGTGTGAAAAAAATTCACACATTATGAAGAAGAGGAAGCGCTTTCACATCGGATGAAAGGGTCGAGCCGTGTGGATTGACCATACAATGTCCCGATAACGCTCCGTTCGCTGCCATATATGTGGATTGTGTGGATTTTGGATCATATTGAACGCACTTTGTCAGGATTTGGTCTTGATGATGCATGGTTACCGTTCGATATACCTCACCTCAATGGAAAGGAACACGTATGGATGTAAAACGAATCGTTGGCTTATTGGGAATATCTTTGCTGTTGATAGCTCCCTTGGGAGCCATCAGCTTGGACACGGTGATCGGTAGGGCGAAGGAACAGAGCAATAGGATCCAGTTGTTGGAGTTGAACAAATCCAACAGTGGCATCACGATCGGGCTAAGCGAAGTGGAGGAGACCTTGGGCCTCTCCGTTTCGGGGGATATGACCTTCCGGGAGACCAACTATGGTGGAACCGATACGCATTGGACTGTGCAAGCTTCGCCACAGGTGACCATCCTGTTGCCCAACGACAACAACACCAGAATCACAGTTGGAACGACAAATCTACGCAAGGCGCTTGATGCCTCGGGTTATTGGGATGCCGATCCTTCGGTGGGTATCTCACACACGTTTCGTTTCGGGGACAATGGTGACAACCTGAGCGATCTCAAGTTGGCACAACAGAAACTCTCAATCGATTTCCAGTATGATACGAGCCTCTATGATTTCGAGTCCTCTATCTACTCGAAGATCGTGGAGATTCTGGGCTATGAAATGGACTTGCTGGAGGCCGAGAAGAACATCCTCGTGCAGCAGACCCAGATCGACAATGCACTCAAATTGAAGACGGTTTCGGAAGGATCGGCAGCCTATCGCAGCATGCAATTGAATCTTGTAAAGTTGGAGAATGCGAAGGACTCTGTGGAACGCAGGATGGCAATGGCCAAAACACAGTATGAACAACTGACCGGATTCGCCTATGAACCGGTCGATTCTATCCAAGATGCCGATCTCACCTTCTCCTATCTGCCCACCGGAGATACGAAAGTCATCCTTGCAGCTATGGATCTTGAGATCGCCAAGGAAGAATTGGCGCTCAATCAGAGGCGCACCGTTTCGACAAGTGGGGTTAAGACTGTGCCCAGCTTGGTGGTGGGTGGAGGTGCCGGTTTGAACTACACCTCATCACCGACCTCCTCAGTCGCGTATTCTGTTTCCGCCAATGCAAGTTACAGTGTCGACAATTTTTCCACCGATGCCTCGGTCGCCATAGGTATTTCCGATACCGGCAAGGTCACTCCCTCGGTGACGATCGGAGGTTCCTGGAGCAATGACCGTACCATCGCAAGTGAGGCGATGGAGCTTCAGAGGCTACAGAACAACATCACCATTGCCGAAATCGACTACCAGAATGCCTTGCTCACCTACCAATCCGATGCCAGTCAACTCGAAACGGATATCCTCACCCATCAGCTGAATGTGGAAGCATTTGAGCAGGAGGTCCAGTATCGTGGGCAGGTGTTGTCAGATACCCAGGAAGCTTTCGATAGGGGTTTGGTTACCCAGACGGACGTTGATCAGGCGAAACTCGATGTCGAGTTGAATCGTTATCAGAAGACAATCTACGCATTGCAGGCCTTGATCCTTGAGAATCGGGCCAAGGCGTTGCAACTATAGAGGAGTTTGTGAACATCATGAGTGAACAAATGAACGACAAGAGCAATCATACCGAAGAGCGTGTACGCGCTTCATTGAAGAAGAAATTGAGGAAGCGACGAGTCAAACGCCTGGTTACCTGGATTGTGGTGTTGGCGTTGGTCGGCTTCGGCATCTACTCCTACCGGTTCTACAAGACAAATGGCCATCTACCGTTCACCGATGGGGAAGCTGTGACACAGGCCGCTGCCGCAGCCACAGCGATGCAGGAGGTGGCGGTCCGTGAGATCGAATTCACGCAGACCATCGATATCAGCGGAAATGTGGAAGCCTATCAGACCCAAATGGTGATGTTTCGCTCCACTGGAGCCGTCACCGGGGTTTTTGTCGAGGAGGGGGATTCGGTAAAGAAGGATGATCTGCTCGCGACCATCGACGACACCTCCCAAGCCTACAATCTTGCGAACATCGAATCACAGTTGGAAGAGGCGCGGCTGCAGGGTTCACAACGCCAGGTCGATCTGCTCGAGAGACAAAGGACGATGGCCTTGAACAATCTCGATTATACCCGTTCCTATGCCAATTTCGATGGATTGGTGGCAACGGTATCGGTTGATGAGGGGGACTACTTCGAAGCCGGATCGGCAGCCATGGTGGTGATCGACAGAAGCAAGTTGAAGGCAACGGTCGAAATCGATGAGATCGATATCCAAAGTGTCGAGAAGGGCATGAAGGCCGAATTGACATTCGACTCGCTTCCGGGGGAAACCATCGAGGCGACCGTGACCTATATCCCGATGATAGGACGAACCACCACTCAGGGAATAGGGGTGATGGATGTGGAGATCGTAATGGAGGATCCTCCCGAGGCGATTGCTCCCGGATTCACGTTCGCCGGTACCATAAGCGCGGATGAGGTGAAGAAGATGCTGGTGATCCCCACCAATGCGGTGGTGACCAATCGTAGGGGTTCCGATACCGTACGCAAGAAGGGCTCGGATGGCAATCCCGTGTCGGTTGAAGTCACTACCAATTACCTTGGCGAGGGAATGAGTGAGATTCTCACCGGAGATTTGAAGGCTGGGGACATTGTTCTCGTCGGTACCACGGAGAACAATCTCTTCTCGATCGGAATACCAGGTGCGACCCCAGGAAGTGGAGCGGGAATGGGGCCAGGGATGAGATCCCAGTAGGAGTGGTGGTCATGGCGAACGAAATAATTCATCTATTTGATGTGAGACGCTATTTCCCAATGGGAGAGTTCGTGGTGAAGGCTCTCGATGGTGTGACCCTCACCATCGATGAAGGAGAATTCACCGCCATTACAGGTCCATCGGGATCGGGCAAATCGACACTGATGAATCTTATCGGCTGCCTGGATACTCCTACCGACGGCATCATCCGAATCGATGGAGAGGAGACCTTGGGAATGAGCGAAGCGGAGTTGGCCTATATTCGCAACCAGAAGGTGGGCTTCGTGTTCCAACAGTTCAATCTGTTGGGGAAGATCAACGCATTGGAAAATGTGATGACACCGCTGCTCTATGCGGGTGTGAGTGTAAAGGAGCGTCGGGAACGGGCACGATCGGCGCTTGAACGGGTAGGTCTCGGAGATCGGATGAAACATCGACCCAACGAATTGTCGGGAGGACAGAAGCAAAGGGTTGCCATCGCAAGGGCCCTGGTCAACAACCCGACCATTCTGTTGGCCGATGAACCTACTGGAGCTTTGGACACCCAAACCGGGCTGCAGATCATGGAATTGTTCGAAGAACTCAATGCGGAAGGACGGACCGTGGTATTGGTCACCCATGACCACGATATCGCATCCCAAGCGAGAAGACAGATCCATGTTCGTGACGGGCATGTGGAGGGATAGATGATTTGGGAGAATATTAAGCTTGCGTTGAAGGATATGATGGCAAGCAAAATGCGGACACTGCTCTCTCTGCTCGGTATCGTGATTGGAGTCGCATCGGTCATCGCGATCTTGACCTTGGGTGAAAGCGCCACAAAAAGCATCACACAAACCATCGTGGAAGGCGGACTTGAGATGGTCACGATCTTCCCGGTTCGTTCGGATAAGGCGGCGAATGAATTTACCGAGGATTTCGGTAATCGGTTGATGAACAATGTGGAGGATATCAAAACGGTATTGCCGGTGAACAGCAGTTCCGCACTCATCAGGATCGGACAAAACTCCATTACGGCGAATGTATCGGGTGTGCTCTCCTCCTATGCCCAGATTCTCGACTATGAAGCGGAGGAGGGGGCATTCTTCTCCTTAAGTGACAATATGGCGAGTCGGCAGGTGGTCGCACTCGGCTCGGACATAGCCGATGAATTGTTTCCCGACGGCAATGCCATAGGACAGTATGTGAGCATCTTCCGCAATCAGGCGAAAAGCTATCAGGTGGTTGCCGTGATGCAGGAGAAGGATGCCTCCTTCAATTTACAATTCAACGGCAGCATCTACATCCCCTACAACACCTATGCGCAAAGGTTCATCAAGCCCTCGATCGTTGGTTCCTATGTGGTGAGGGTAGCCGAGGGAGCCGATGCGCTGGCGGTTTCCGATGCGATCACCGAGTATCTCGATGCAACTGTGGGATCCGACGCCTATCGAATATTCTCACCGGCGAGCCTGGCCGATATGGCTGAGCAGATAACCGGCACCTTCAGCTCGTTCCTCGCAGCGATTGCAGCAATCTCGCTTCTCGTCGGTGGAATCGGGATCATGAACATCATGCTGGTATCGGTTGCCGAAAGGACTCGTGAAATCGGAATTCGGAAGGCAATGGGGGCCTCTCCTTGGACAATCATGGGACAATTCATTACCGAAGCGATCGTTCTTACCATCACGGGAGGAGTGATCGGTATCGGATTGGGAACATTGCTCAGTTATCTTGTCGCTGATATCGTGGGGTGGTCGCTCTACATTTCCTACGACTCTTTCCTGTTCGCCGCGGGATTCTCCACACTTGTCGGTGTGTTCTTCGGGTGGTATCCTGCGATGAAGGCTTCCAAATTAGATCCTATCGAGGCGTTGAATTATGAGTAGATCCAGACGATGGTCATTTATCGAGGGCAAGGAAGAACTATTCGTGGTGGGAGGACTTGTCTTCCTCTTCGCACTCTTGGTCACACTTGTGTTGTTCCTCTCCCAATTGATCATCGATAAGGAGAATACCCTTATGCAGTTCGAGGCGGAACGGGGATTCGCCTCATCCACACTGCTTCTACTGCAAGAGGAGCATTCCCGTGCGCTTGCTGCGATGCGTGAGGAGCAGGTTCGTGGCATAGGTGTCTATTCCAGCACAGGTCGACTGAGACTTGGTCTTGGTGAAGTGCCCAATACCCTGCCTCTGGAACGGTTTGAGCGCATGTGGAGCAATAGGTCCTCACCAAGCCAATGGAACCAAGGGATCGCGACCTACAATCCCGACACCGGACTCATCGAATACATCCGCTTCAGCCGTTTGACGATCCAAGTGGAAACGGGTGATCTGATGTTGGAGGAAGATGGCTATCTTCCCTCTCCATTGAATTTCCCGGATGTGCTCTACATCCTGTTCGACGGCCAGCAATATTATCGTAAGGTAATGATGGTGAGATTCTTCAGTGGTGCTGCGGTGATAGGTTTGCTGGCATTCCACCTGTTGGTGTACAGTATCTATCGCAGCAACCGCAAGTATCGCGAGACTTTGGCGAAACAGGAGAATCTGGTGAATCTCGGTGAAGCCGCCAGAACGCTTGCCCATGAGATCAAGAATCCCTTGAGTGCGATCACGCTCCAGATGGCGCTTTTGAAAAAGACCCTGCCATCCACATCACGTGAGGATCTGGTGGTGGTGGAGAATGAGGTTCAACGTTTGATCCAGCTCACCAACAAGGTCTCCGATTTTCTACGCAATCCGGTCGGTACTCCGGAGAGACTCGATGTCGTGGCACTCATCGAATCACTCAGGCATACCTTCCAGTACAAACTCACCATTGTTCCAGGATCCTTGCAGCGGGCCTTCATCCACTTTGATTCCGATCGGGCACGTTCTGTGTTTGAGAATCTGATCAAGAATGCCTTGGAGAGCTGTCCCGAGGGTGATCCAAAAGTTGAAGTAGAGATCCTACGTGATAAGAAGAAGTTCATCCGGATCCTCATCCGGGATAGAGGGGAAGGAATCGCTGAAGAGAATCTTGAGAAGATATTCGATCCATTCTTCACCACCAAAATCCATGGCTCGGGAATCGGTTTGGCGATATGTCGGCAGTTTGTGCGGGCAAGAGGTGGAAACCTCAAGCTGTATGCGCGTGATGGAGGAGGAACGGTTGCTGAAGTCATTCTTCCCCCTGAACGGAAATAAGAGGTAGTGATGAGAATCCTGATAGTAGATGATGAAATAAATATTCGTGAATCTATGCGCAAGTATCTTGTGCTCGAGGGCTTGGAAAGCGACGGTGCCGAAAACGGCTTGTCAGCCCAAAGGTTGTTGCGTGAACACCATTACGACGCCTGTTTGGTTGATCTGAGAATGCCTGGTATGGATGGAATAGATCTCATCCGTTGGATCCGACAGGAGGGGTTCAGGATGCCGGTGATCATGATCAGTGCCCATGGTGAGATTCGTGATGCGGTCACAGCCTTAAAAGAAGGTGCCCAGGACTACATCGTGAAACCATTCGATCCGGAGGAATTGACCATTCGTCTCACCAAGCTGATAGAAGCCCAACAACTGAAGAGCCTGGTGGAGTCGAAGACACGTTCTTCCGAAGGTCTCGAAGAGGGGTTGGTGGGTACTTCGGCTCCCATGCGAAAGATCAAGGACATCATTTCCCGCATCGCCGATTCTCCAGCGACGGTGCTCATCACCGGTGAGAGCGGTACGGGGAAAGAGGTCGTTGCCCGCCAGATACACAATGTCTCCTCACTTGCGGAAGGACCTTTCGTTGCGATCAACATAGGAGGGGTTCCGGAGAATTTGCTTGAAAGTGAGTTGTTCGGGTATGAGAAGGGGGCGTTCACGGGAGCCGCCAATCGAAAGATCGGAATGTTCGAACTGGCCAGTGGAGGCACACTTTTTCTCGATGAGATAGGTGATATGCCGCTGACACTCCAAGTGAAGATGCTCAGGGTGCTGCAAGACAGGAAGATCACCCGATTGGGAGGAACCTCACCCATGCCCATCAATGCCAGAATCATCGCCGCCACCAACAAGAACTTGGAGGAAATGGTGCGTGAGGGCGCATTCAGGGAAGATCTCTTCTATCGTTTGAATGTGGTCAGGATAGAATTGCCGCCATTGCGCGAGAGGAAGGAGGATATCCCTTTGCTCGCCGGGGTGATATTGAATAGACTCAACCGTCAGATGGGACATAGGATAGAGACCTTGGCTCCCGAGGCGATCGAGGCACTGAAACATCATCCGTTCTATGGGAACGTGAGGGAACTCGAGAACATCCTTGAACGTGCGGTGATCTTCGCCGATGGTCCGATCATCAAGGGAGATGTGCTTGAACTCAGGGAGAGTGTCTCACGACCCGGTAACGACACCGGCAACTCGACCGAACTGTTCAATCCTTCCGATTGCGGGGAAGCGAAGAGCCTCAAGGAGGTTGAGGTGGAAGCCATCATCAGAGCTTTGCACCGTTGGGAGGGCAATCGCACCCGTGCCGCCGAAGAGTTGGGAATTTCTCGAAGAACCCTCATCAACAAGATCGCCGAGTACCAACTGGATTTGTAGCTATCACGCAACAGGCCTGTTGTGGTTTGCTTGGATCCTCATCGAACTTGTCCTATCCACACACGTAATTCGGTTGGTAACCATTGACCAGTTGCTCCTCGTTTCCTACACTTATGACCACCTCGGTAAGCAAGGAGCCTGAATATGGAAGCATTGCCGCATTGGAGCCTGACGTCAATCTACCCGTCGGTCGACAGTAATGAATTCACCACGGATATTGATCATTTGAATACGTTGGTAGTGAAGACCGACGAAGTCCTACAGGATGATTTGGGTAGAGCACAGGATTTTTCGTCATGGTTGGATGCGTTGTTGCACGTGTATCAAGAGGCTTTGGATACTTCTGAAACCCTGTATGCCTATGCAAGTGCACTCTTGACCGTTGATACCAATGATGAGAAGGCGATGCGTGCCTTGAATTTGGTGGAAGAGGCTTCTCTGGCGATCAAAGCGGTACATGTT
>CAYZJV010000026.1:14322-36639 GCA_964478945.1 uncultured Spirochaetaceae bacterium
CAACTCAGGTCCCTGGCCTTCGATTCCAACCGGGAGGTTAGGAGAAAAGCTTTCGAGAAGGAACTTGCGATATGGAAATCACATGAGGTGGCGTTCGCATATGCGATCAATGGAGTGAAGGGGACCACCCTTACACTCGATTCACGCAGAGGCTATCGTAATCCGTTGGAACGCTCCACCATGCAGGCGAGGATTTCCCAGGAAGTACTGGATGCGCTCATCGGAACCATCGAGACCAATCTTTCCCTGTTCAGGAGATACCTGCGGGCAAAGGCCCATGCGTTGGGTCTTTCAAAGCTCGCATTCTTTGATATATTCGCTCCTGTGGGAAAGCTGGACAAACGATATTCATACTCCGAAGCCAAAGAATTCATCATTGGGAAATTCGCCAATTTCCATCCTCCCGTGGGCGAATTCGCAAGAATGGCATTCGAGGGTGGATGGATCGACAGTGAACCCCGGTCCGGAAAGGTGGGGGGAGCCTACTGCACTTCGTTTCCACTGCGGAAAGAGACCAGGATATTGGCCAATTTCGATCACACTTTCGACGGAGTCTCCACCATAGCCCATGAATTGGGGCATGCCTACCATGATCATGTGACCAAGGATTTGCCTGCACTATTGCGCCACTATCCCATGACTTTGGCGGAAACTGCTTCGATATTCAGCCAATTCGTGGTATTCCAAGGTGCCTTGGAGATGGCCGACGGCGATGAACGGATCGCTCTTGTGGAAGGATTCCTTCAGGATGCGACCCAAACATGTGTCGATATCCTCAGTCGCTTCTACTTCGAAAAACACCTGTTCGAGGCACGTCGTGAAGGTGATGTCATGGCCAAAAGACTTTCTGCCATGATGATGGAGGCACAAAAAGCCTCCTATGGCGAGGTGTTGGATGAAGAGCTTCTTCATCCTTACATGTGGGCGGTCAAGGGACACTACTACAGCAGCGACCTCTCCTTCTATAATTTCCCGTACGCGTTCGGACAGTTGTTCGGCTTGGGAGTCTATCGATTGTCCCAAACCGATCCCGACAACTTTGGGACCCGCTACGATGAGCTGTTGGCCCAGACCGGGCAGGACACCGCCGAAGCAGTTGCGGCAACCATCGGATGTGATATCGCGTCAAGCGCGTTCTGGCAAGAGAGCATTGGAGTGATAGCCACTTATGTGGAAGAATTCTGCCGCCTTGTGGGCTATGAAGGAAAGTGATTATGCGAATGCAATTGGAAATCGAAAAGATGGTCTCCAAAGGCGATGCCCTGGCACGACATGAAGGGAAAACCATCTTCGTGGAGGGAGCCTTACCGGGAGAAGTCGTGTTGGCAGAAGAGACTGAACAGAAGAGTGACTTCTCTCGCGCACAAACGATTGAAGTGGTCACTCCTTCTCCCTTCAGGGTCATCCCTGCTTGCCCGCATTACGGAACCTGCGGAGGATGTGATCTGCAACATGCATCGGTTGCTTCGCAAGCATCGTTCAAGGAAACCTTTGTGAAGGAGAATCTCAAAAGAATCGGATCGGTTGATGTCGATAATACAATAAATGGAATTGCAGTACTTCCTGTGGCATATTCAGATGGTTGGGGCTATCGTACTCGGGTACGGTTCCATGTCGATCTCGCCGAAGGCCGTTGTGGATTCCTCGGTAGGAGAAGTCGTGATCTTGTCGATATCCATCACTGTCCGATCCTCTGTGACTCTTTGAATCGTTTGCTTGATGAAAAGCGACCCCTGTTGCTCAAGGCTGCCGCCATGAGGAGAGCTAACGAAGGATGGCAAAAACGCAAGCCGTTTGTGGAGGTTCCCGCATTTGCGGGTGACGAAAGGGTATCGTTGAGTGCGACCGCCGTGTCCGTGAACATCAAGGGTAAGACCCTGTGGGCGGATGCCGATGTATTCTTCCAGTCAAATCGACTGTTGCTTCCCGAAATGGTCGACTTCGTGTCCAGCCATGTTGTCGGAACGTCGGTGGTGGACCTGTATGCCGGTGTGGGAACCTTTGCCGCATTCGTGGAATCGGATCGGATGGATGTGGTGGCTGTGGAGAAGCAGAAGAAATGCTTGGAATTGGCCAGGAAGAATCTAACCTCGACCGAGTTCTTTACCCAGACCGCGGAACATTGGAGTAGGGTGAATCGCGGGCGGCAGGTCGATACGGTGATCGTGGATCCCCCACGAACAGGGTTGGAATCCACTCTTGTGGACACCATCGCTTCATGGGAGCCCCAAGCTATACTCTATGTCTCCTGTGACAGTGTAACGCTTTCCAGGGATGTGAAGCGTTTCTCCGAGCATGGGTACAAGATGAAGGCGTTGCGAGTATTCGATCTCTATCCCCAGACTTCCCATGTCGAGACTGCAGTGTTCCTGTCAAAAAGATAGGTCGCTCAGTTGAACTGTGCGAAGTAAATATTTTATTTCTTTATTATTTAACAATATAATTATCATTTATTACGTTATCATGTGTGACTGCCAATAGTGTGTTTACTCTTGTTGTCATATGGACGGGCACTCTTGTGCAAATTGTATGCAAGTAAGCGAAAATCCTATTGATTTATTTCGATAAAGTAATATATTATCGAATCAATCAAATATACTACCCTTGGGGAGAATGGACACATGAAAAAAATGACTTGGCTTTCTTTGGTTGCGATCGCCCTGCTGATCGCGTTCGTGGCAATCGGATGTTCGAAACCTGCACCTGCTGCACAAGCGCCTGCCGCACCTGCCGCTGCCGCACCCGCTGCTCCCGTTTCCGATGGCTCACAGGATCTGAAGATCAGCTACCGCTTGAATACTGCGGCTGCCGATCCGGAGAACTATTTCTCCTTCGCTGGCAATATCCGGTACATGGCTGCCGAGAAGGACCATGCGGATGAGACCACCGGGGCTTCGGCGCTCGGATCGACCCACCTGTTCAATGCATATCTCTATGATGTGGAAGGTAAGCCGACCATGTCTTCCGGACTTCGCGGCCTATTCCTTTTCGGAACGAATCCGTACTCCCAGTTCATCACCGACAATGTCACCGTTTCCAAGGCAGCCGATGGAACGATCACCATCATGTATGCCCACCGTGGAACGGCCTATCGAATCACCACCGACAAGACCGGCAAGCTCCAGTTCCCGAACGGTTCCTTTGAAAGTAGGGCCATCGGTTATATCGTTGGTGGCGGACCACAGGTGATCAGCAAGGATTTCAGTGCCGACGGTACTGCGGCAACTGTTGATTGGGCAAAGGTTTGGGACAGCAGTGTCGCCGGCGGAAAGGCTGTCGATGCCAGCTCCGACAAGAAGACCGGCAATATCGTGAAGAACATCGCCGCCGCCGATTCACAGTACTACTTCGACGGAACCCTGCAGGCTGCATTGGCCAACAACATCTTGACCATCGAAGGCTTCTTGACCGCTGTTCAGCGCTAATATCCCTGACAAGCTTTCTACCCGGTCCCCACTCTGAAGGGCCGGGTATTTCTTTGTCCATTTCGCATTCCCACATGCAGCGAAATTCCGATGAATTCCGAAGGATCCGTTACTGTTTGTCGTATACCCTTGGACTGGGTGCCTTCACCACGAAGAATTCACAGACTTCATCATGTTCATTGCGGACCTTCATGAATGTTCCATAGGGGATGTTCACAATCGTTCCTTTGCTGTGGTGGTGGGGTTCCTGCTCCCCGAGTTCCAAGGTCAAGGTCCCTCTTACCACGATCATATGTACCAGGGAATTCGCATGATGGTCCGGTACGAAATCTCCCTTTGTGAGAATCATGTGGTTGATCATCACCGGATCTTCATCAATCAATTTTTCAATATGTTTGGTATCTGCCAAGGCATAGCTGTAGGTTTTCTCTATCATCTTTTGCTCCTCGGGGTTGTGCTACGTGACTTTTTCTGACACGTTGCCAGTAATATAATATACTGTGGTAAAAAGGAAAGTCAGTAAAGGGGAACTACTGTGGAGACATCCCTCATGAAACGTATCTTGTTCATCACCACCTTCGGTATCGTGTTGTACTGGGGTCTTACGAACCATACCATCGTATGGACTTGGTTGAATCGATTCGGTTCGGTCATCGGCCCATTGATCGCCGGTGGTGCGATAGCCTTTATTCTCAATGTGCCCGTTCGAGCGCTCGAAAAACGGGTATTCAGGAAAGGGAAACCTGGTGTGAGGAGAGTGTTCTCCATTCTGCTCACGTTGCTCTTGGTGCTGATCGTGGTGGCTCTATTGCTCTTGATCGTCATACCGGAACTGGTGCAGGCGATAGAACAGTTGGCGACAAGTATGCCGGGTTTCCTCGACTCGATACGGAGTTTCGGCGAATCACTTGGAGAAAAGTACCCCGATATGGGGTTCTGGCTCGATGAATTGAACATCTCATGGAGTACCTTGCGTGATGAGATCCTCGCATTCCTGAAAAGAAGTTCGACCACTTTGGTGGGATCTACAGTAGGGTTGGCTTCATCGGTGATCAGTGGAGTCGTGAATTTCATACTTGGCTTGGTGTTTTCAATCTACATGCTGGCGAGGAAGGAACAGCTGTCAAGACAGTTCAAGCGATTGTTGTTCGCGTATGTGGATGAGGAGAGGGCGAAAAAAGTGCTGCATGCGGGGCATCTGGTAAATGTTACCTTCAGCAAATTCGTGGCAGGGGCATGTACCGAAGCAGTGATCCTGGGGTTGATGTTTCTTGTCACCATGCTCATCTTCCGATTCCCTTATGCGGTGCTCGTAGCTGCTCTGGTCTCGGTATCGGCTCTCATTCCGATCGTAGGCGCCTTCATCGCCGCCATAGTGGGCATGTTGTTGATGTTGGTGGCGAATCCCATGCAGGCGGTATGGTTTTTGGTGTTGTTCCTGGTGTTGCAGCAAATCGAGGGAAATCTGATCTATCCACGTGTGGTCGGTGATTCTATCGGACTTCCCGCCCTATGGGTCCTTGCCGCGGTTATGGTGGGAGGAAATCTCTTCGGTGTGCTTGGAATGCTGGCAGGAGTACCTTTTGCCGCTGTCGTATATGTATTGCTGCGTGAAACCGTGGGACAGAGAATGAAACGAAAGAAACTAGCCGATGAACACTCCTGATCCCAAATCCATTGTCCCCACCATTCTTAGAATGATTCCTCTGGTGATATTGGCCGTAGCCATCACATGGTTCGTGGTGACCAATGGTGCTTCCGCGGTTTCAACTCTGGTGGATCGATTCAACGAGAATCCATGGTTGACCGCCTTGGCCTTCATGGGACTGTTTCTGCTGAAGTCGGTTTCATTCGGATTACCATTCGCCGTACTGTACATAGGGGTAGGCAGCATCTATCCTTTCGGATGGGCTGTAATGGTGAATCTTGTGGGGATTGCAGTGAATATGCAGGCACCCTATTTCCTCGGGCGATATGCAGGGGGTGCGTTTGTAGAACGTCTTGTCGGGCGGTTCCCCAAACTGGGAAAGCTTGAATCATTCAGCAGACATTCCTCATTGCTGTTCTCATTCATGACCAAGTTCATCGGCAAGATTCCACATGAGATCACCAACGCCTTGTTGGGTTCATTGAAGATTCCCTATGGTTCCTATATGGTCGGAGGCATACTTGGTCTGACACCCACCATGGTGGCCACAACCTTGGTGGGCAACAGCCTTGATGAACCCGGCTCCCCCTTGTTCATCATATCCTTGGTGCTGGTCATTCTGCTCACCATCACCTCTTTCATACTCTATCGAAGGTTCGAAGAGAAAAATTCCTGAGAGGAACGCTTCTCCTATGGTGGGAGACCTGCTCCAAATCGATTCCCATCTCCAACGTTTCGGACTATACTATGAAATGGTGGGTTCCATGGAGGTATGCGATGGATGTGTTGCAGGATTTGGGTATCTGGGTCTATTTCATCATTTTTTTCGGCAAAATATTCGAAGTAACCGTTGCCACACTCCGTATGGTGCTCATCAATAGGGGAGAGAGGATCAAGGGAGCGATCATCGCGTTCTTCGATATTCTCCTCTGGCTCGTCCTCACTGGTACCGTTCTGGAAGGATTCAAGGAAGATCCCCTCAGAATGGTGGTGTTCGCACTGGCCTTCGCGGTCGGCAACTATCTTGGATCGTGGTTGGAGAACAAACTGGCATTCGGTCTCAGTTCGATCCAAATCATCGTACCCGAATCCTCGAAAAGCAAACAGTTGGCGGAAGTGCTGCGTGATTCCCATTTCGCTGTTACCGTGGTGAAGGGAACTGGTCGAAACGGGAATCGGGAGCTGCTCATACTCCACCTGAAGAGGAAACGAACAGCCGAAGCCATCTCAGTGATCAACAAGGCCCATCCCGGAGCAGTCATCGCAGTGAATGACTCGAAAGGAATTCGTGGTGGCTATATCGCGAGAAAGTGAAGGTAGCTATTTCCCCACCCAAATCTCTCCAGTGAAATAGGAACCGTCTGCCCAGTCGTTATCTCTTGGAGACAATACGAATTCCACCACATCATCATGCTCTAGTTCGAGTTCAAGTTCGGTTTCCACTCCAGTGGTGTCGCTACCATCGATGGAATCAGTCCACCTCTCAATGCCATTCACATGGAGGCTGCCGGTCACTCCATCCGTACCTGCATTCGCAGTATTCTTCTTCAATACCACCTTCAACTGGACTGTACCATCAAGCGGACTTGTCCATCTTCTTGTGGGTCGATGTTCAGTAGCATCCTTTTCTCCACTGGTGATCGGTCCATTCGGAGCGACCCAGTTTGGTCCCATTGCTGTCCAGAACGTATCTCCCGCTACCCAGCTGGTACTCCCTGCGTCATAGGTGGAAAATAGTGTAAAACTTTCAAGATCGAATGGAGCGACACGATATCCATAATTCCATCCATATGTTCCTTGTATGTTGCTGAAGTCGGTATTCGAATAGGCTATCCTCACAGGATCGGTGGTTCGTGATGCGGTGAAGGTGATGAACAATTCACTCTTGTCCGTGTCGCGATAATAAGATATTTCCAAGGTATCGTCGGAGACTTCAAATTCGGCGTATCTGTCGGCTCCGACAAGGTCGGGGCGATCCCTCTGGGTTTCCATTACGAATTCGAATGAGGTCTCCGTCATGTTTGAAGTCTGGCCAGATTCGAATATATGTCCATCTTCATCCAGAAAGAGATATGTGCCCTCTGTTGTGAACACTAGAGTATCGTGTGGCGCATCATCCGGTTTCACGGTGATCTGCCAACGGGTGTCCATCAGGACGTCGGATGTTTCAATTGGTCCAATCAGCAAGTCGCAGGATGTGGAAAGGGATAGGACCCCTATGAGCATGAATAGTATGAACCTTTTCATTTGCTCCTCCTTTGAGACTTTATTCATACTACAATCCTAACATTGGATATGTGGTAGTGGAATTGTTGATGATAAAAAGTATATAAAATGTACAGCTTGACGCTTCCCATTCACCAGCTTTTCTTAAGTGGGGGAAACCTTGAAAATAGTTACACCTTTACCCAATCTTCACTTTTCGTTCAACTTGCCCATATGTACCCCTTGTATCCTTCAGCCATACAACAAAGAAGAGTCTGATGGCTCGAAGGAGAAACGAATGGTTACCAAGAAGAGAGTGTTTGTTACGATCCTGATCATCATGATGGTCGTATCGACTGTTACTGCTGGTGCGGTATATGGTCGCGGTGGTTTTGGAGGATACGGCGCCGGTGCCGTGATTGCCGATGAAGAGCTGGGAGACGATGTCACCCGTCCCATCATGCGCTGGGAAACATTGACCGAGGAAGAGTTGGCGGCATGTCCGATGTTTGGCGATGATGTCGATATCGAGGCGATCCGGGAATTCCAGGCACAGCGTGCCGCACTTCGGGATGAAGCGCAACTTGGTGCTGGATATGGTCCAAGCAGAGGGTATGCGGGCAACACACGTGGTGTGGTGCAGAATCGACAATCCTATGGACACCACATGATGGACTATAGGGGAAACGCAGCTTCGTACGGTCCCGCCAGGGCCCGCTGGTAGAGGAGTAGGCCATGACCAAGAGAATCATTGCTGTAGCTGCTGTGGTCGGTATGTTGACTTTCGCAATGGGCGCCCTAGGCGCCCAAGGAGCGGCCGAATATGTGGAGGCCCACCCCGAATTGGCCACTGTTGCCAATGATGTCGAATCGGTCGTGGCCTCTGATGAGGAAGGTATCCTGTGGATGCGTGAAGAGGAGAAGCTCGCCCGGGACGTGTATCTCGCGCTCTATGAGCAATGGGGGATCAGGACCTTTGCGAATATCGCGAGAAGTGAACAACGTCATATGGATGCGGTGGCATACCTCATGCAATCCAAAGGAATCGAAGATCCTGTGGTGGGAACCACAACCGGTGAATTCGTGAACGATGAATTGCAGGCCTTGTATGACCAATTGGTGGAGCAAGGGACCTCATCACCACTCGAGGCTCTGACCGTGGGTGCAATAATCGAAGATCTGGATATCTATGATTTGCAAAGATTTATCGATAGTACAAATGATCCCGATACCGTGCGTGTCTATACCGCATTGCTGAGGGGTTCGGAGAACCACATGAGATCGTTCGCAGGACTTCTGGAACGTTTTGGCGGTTCCTATGAAGCCCGATACATCTCATCTGATGAATTGGATGCGATAATGGGAAGATGATTCGAATCATCGCTTGAATAGGGTGTGGTTGCTGAAGAGAAAAAATCAGTACCACACCCTTTATTATTATATTGACAATAGTGTGTGACATACAGTATAGTGTGACCATGAAGCAAGAAGATGCGAACGGATTTGGCAAGATATTCGAAAATCTGAGCTTGGAGTTGCGTCGGGGAACAGTGGTCTTGAGTGTGCTCAGCCAATTGCAGACACCCCAATACGGATATTCCCTGGTGGAACAGCTGCGCGATAGAGGGATTCCTGTGGAAGCGGGTACCCTCTATCCCTTGCTCAGACGAATGGAATCACAAGGATTGCTGGAGAGTACTTGGGAAACCGATGGATCCAAACCAAGGAAGTACTATGGGCTCACCGGAGCTGGCTTGAGGATGCTCAAGCTGCTCTCACAGGAATGGCAATCGGTGACCAAAGCGATGATCGGCTTGTTGAAGGAGGAGTAGTCCCATGGCACATGATGATGTACAGATGCTTGAACGGTATGTATACGCGGTCACCAAACGCTTGCCCCATAACCAAAGGGAGGATATCGCCCAAGAGTTGCGGGGATTGATCGGTGAGATGGCCGAATCGACAGGAGACATAGAAACGGTACTCCGTGAACTGGGTGATCCGGCACTCTTGGCCGACACCTATCGGGGCGAGGCCCGCTATTTGATAGGCCCAAGATATTACGATTTCTATATCATGGTGCTCAAGATTGTAGGATTCGCGGTAACACTGGGGATTGCAATCGCGTTGGGTATCGGATTTTTCTTCAACACTCCCCAAAGTGTGGGACAGATGTTCGGCCGGCTGTTGGAAACCCTCTTTGGAGCCTACGCGGGAGCATTCACATGGATCACCATCATGTTCTGGGGCATCGAACGCTATAGAAGCAGCAAAGGAATCGACGAACCGTTGGAGTCGTGGCGTCTGGACGATCTTCCCGAAGTCCCGCAAAGGTCGGCGATCATTCCCAGAACAGAACCGATTGTATCTTTGGTGTTTCTTGTGATCTTCTTCGCAGTACTGAATTCGACTCCTTGGTTGTTGCGGATCTTGGATTGGAGGGATTCCGTTTACATTATCAACCCTTTCATTCCCGAGGTGTTCAAGAAGATGCTCCCGTTGTTCAACCTTACCATCGTGATCGCGATGGGCATCGAATTCGCAAAATTATACACTGGAGTGCAGTCCAAGCGATTGGCGGTGCTCACCATAGGGTTGAAATTGGTATCATTGGCAATTTCCCTCTATATCGTGGCCGGGTCGGGAATCTGGAATCCTTCCTTCGTGCAGGATCTTGCCTACATGCTCCAAAAGGAACCGAACGAGATACCGTTCCTTGGCAGGTTCTGGGAGTTCTTTCCCTCCTTCCTTGTGGTAGTCATGGTGTTGGGCTACGTGGTTGAGACCATCGAAACAGTATGGAGGACTTGGCGGTTGAAATTACCGAAAGATGCAACTTGATGGAGTAAATTTGATCTAGGTCAAGGAAACTATCTCCAAAGGGGAGTACAACAGGGCATATCCCAAGTAAGGAGGTGCCCTATGAAGCACATAACTTATCAACTGGAAACCCTGACATGCCCGAGTTGCATGGCGAAGATCGATGGAATGTTGAAGAAGACCGATGGAGTGGTCTCTTCGCAAGTACTTTTCAATTCATCGCGGGTGAAAGTGGAGTTGGACGACTCGATCACCGATTCATCCAAAGTGAGATCCCGTATCGAAGCGCTCGGGTATGCGGTGCTTGGAGAGAAGTGACATGTCCAAGAATTTTGTCCTGATTGTTGCGACGACGCTTGTCGTCGCATCATTTGTTCTGCACAGATTGTTCGGCACCACAGCAGCCACTATCGCGATTATGCTCACCAGCACCGTGGTGGCAGGGTACCCTGTGGTGAAGAAGGCCCTTGGCGGTTTGCGTTTCGGCATAGTGGGGATTGAGGTCCTTGTGAGCATAGCTACGATCGGAGCACTTGTCATCGGTGAGTATTGGGAAGCCGCGGCCGTCACCTATCTGTTCATGTTTGGGGGATATCTTGAAACGAGAACCTTGGAGAAAACCCGCTCATCGATTCGTTCACTACTTGATCTGGCTCCTGAAACCGCACGTGTGAGATATGGTGATTCGGAACGAACCGTCTCTCCGGGAGAAGTCAACCAAGGTGACTTGGTGATTGTGAAACCAGGTGAGAGGATCGCAATCGATGGAGCAGTGATCGACGGGCTTGCGTATGTGAATCAGGCGAATGTGACGGGAGAATCGATACCTGTGGAAGCCGGCAGCGGTAGTGAAGTGTATGCGGGAACCGTGGTGGAATCGGGATACCTTGTGATAAGGGCCGATAAGGTGGGCGACCAAACCACCTTCGCCAGGATACTCGAGCTTGTGGAAGAGGCTCAGGATGCCAAGGCGAAAACCCAGAAGTTTCTTGAGAAGTTTTCCCGTTACTATACCCCCGGCGTCATGGTGCTTTCGTTAGGACTGTACCTGATTACAGGTGACATTCGGCTTTCCTTGACCCTTTTGGTGATTGCGTGTCCCGGTGCTTTGGTGATCAGCGCTCCTGTTTCGATAGTTGCGGGAATTGGAAATGGGGCCAAGAGGGGAATACTCGTAAAAGGTGGGGATGTGATGGAGAGGTTGGGGACGATTCGTGCCATTGCCTTCGACAAGACGGGAACGCTCACCGAAGGTAAGCCATCTGTCGTTGAATTCACAGTTCTCCATGGATCCGAACATGATGTGTTGCGTATTGCGGCAAGTGGCGAAACGTATGCGGAACATCCGATCGCACGGGCGATACTCGACTATAGTCGGAACCACATTGAGGTAATTCCTCAAATTCCCGAATCCTCACGTCCAATCCCCGGCAAGGGAGTGGTGTTCACGTTGGAAGGTGAAACATATCTGATTGGCAATCGTTCGCTCTTTCAGGAATATGGTGTGTCCACCGATGAAGTGGAGAATTCCCTGTCGCTGCAGGAAAAACTGGCAAGAACGGTAGTGATGCTTGGTTCCACAAAGCAACTATTGGGAATTTTTGCGATCGCCGATGGCATCCGACCGGAGGCAATGGATTTGATCGCGGGATTGAGACGGCGTGGTATCAAGAGAATCGTGATGCTTACCGGTGACAATCCTGAAACTGCCAAAACGATTGCCGGGAAACTGGGAATCGATGGGTATCGTGCCCACCTTCTTCCGGAGGATAAGGTCGAAGCGATCAAATCCTTGCAAAAGGAATTGGGGAGCGTGGCGATGGTCGGAGATGGGGTGAACGATGCTCCTGCCCTGGCGACCGCCGATTTGGGTATTGCGATTGGAGGGGCGGGAAGAGACGTCGCAATGGAAACCGCCGATGTGGTGGTGATGTCAAAACATCTGGCCATGCTCGACCATGCGATTGGGCTTTCACGTGCCACAGTACGGAATATGCGGCAAAACATCATATTCGCAGTGATGGTGGCGGCATTGCTGCTTGCAGGCGTGTTGTTCAAGAGTGTCGACCTGTCGTTTGGTATGTTGGTGCATGAAGTTTCGGTCCTCTTGGTGATCTTGAATGCAATCAGGTTGATGCGCTTCCGATAACGCCCTATAGTATATCCATGGAATGTGCATGCCATGGACATGGTCCCTACGATTGTATCGATATAGTTCCCATTTTCCATCATCTCTCCGAAGAGGAGATGTCCGAGATCGCATCCATCACATTCGAGCGGGAATACCGCAAGGGAGAAACGATCTACCGGGTTGGGGACAAGAGGGGAGAGTTGTATGTGTTGCATACCGGTCTGGTGAAGGTATATCGTCTTTCCCCTGATGGGAGGGAGCAGGTGTTGCGCACCGTGGGTCCGGGCGATTTCTTGGGTGAGCTCTCCCTATTCAGTATGAATACCCAGACCGATAGCGCGGTCGCATTGGAAACGTCCAGGATGTGTGTCATTGCATGGGATCGCCTGCGAAGTCTCATGCAACGTATTCCCTCCATCGCATTCAAGGTGATGGAGGAATTGAGCAGTCGGCTGGAACAGACCGAGACACTGCTCGAACGGACCAATCTGAATAGTGTCGAGCAGCGGCTCGCTTCCTATTTGCTTGAACAGTCACAAGGAAGAGTCCAGTTCACTTTGGGCCTCTCAAAGGGAGATCTTGCCTCCCTTTTGGGGATGACATTCGAAACCTTGAGTAGAAAGCTCTCTTCGTTCCAACAAGAGGGAGTGATCGAATTGGAGGGAAGGCGCAATGTACGAATTCTGGATCGCGAGGCACTTGAGGATATCGTTGACGAGTGGTAATACCGCCAAGTTGATGTCCTCTCGAAGACCCTACCTGCGGTAGTATGTTGCTTAAATGAATTGTTGACCGCCAAGGAAGTAGTGCAATTGCCATTTCATTTGTCCAGTGGGTACATGATGTTCACGTGCATATGATTGTGGTACACTTGCGTCAGCCCGATTGGTGTATGGAGGATGGACAATGAAGGATGGATTCGTTCGGGTCGCCGTGGCGACTCCACAAGTGAAGGTCGCCGATTGCGTGTTCAACGCCGAACAGACGATAAAGCTGATGAGGGAAGCGGAGGCTTCCAATGTAGCTCTCGTTGCTTTTCCCGAACTCGGTTTGACAGCGTACACTTGCGCCGACTTGTTTCTCCAGAACACCCTCTTGAATGGTGCCCTCGAAGCTCTTGAAGCGGTGGTCGCGGCCTCCATCAACCTGGAAGTGGTCTCCGTGGTCGGAATGCCGGTCATCTGGCATGGCAAACTGTACAATTGCGCAGTAGTCGTGCACCGGGGCAAGGTGTTGGGAGTCGTCCCCAAGATATATATCCCCAATTACAATGAATTCTATGAGTGTAGATGGTTCACCAGGGCACCGATGGAGAATGCTCTGATCGATATCATTGGCTTTACTGTTCCCTTCGGTACCGATATCCTGTTCAAATCGGAGACGATGGACCATTTCATATTCGCAGTCGAACTGTGTGAGGATCTTTGGGTAGCCTCTCCTCCTTCAGTCGGGCATGCCTGTGAAGGTGCCACGGTGCTGGTGAATCTCTCGGCGAGTGATGAATTGGTGGGAAAGGCATATTACAAGAGGCAACTGGTCGCAAGCCATTCTGCACGTTTGCTTTGTGCATATCTCTATGCGGGTTCGGGGCCTGGGGAATCCACCACCGATATGGTCTTTGCAGGTCACGATCTCATCGCCGAGAACGGTATCATCCTCAACGAAAGTGAAACGCCATTCGAGGGGTTGTTGTTCTCCGAAGTCGATGTCGAGCGTCTTGCCGGAGAGCGACGGCGCAGCAATACATTCGAGATGACCGATAATAGGTTGCACGATGTGGTCCGCTTTTCCGATGTTCCCCGACACACCCCCCTCTCCCGAACGTTTGGACGATATCCATTTGTCCCTGAGGAGGGTCCCGATCGTGATGCACGATGTCGCACCATACGTATGATTCAGGCGATGGGTTTGGTGAAACGGCTGGAACATACTGGTACCAAGCGGGTTGTCGTGGGAATATCGGGGGGGCTCGATTCCACTTTGGCACTATTGGTTGCAGTCGATGCCTTCGATCGACTTGGAATTTCCCGTGAAGGTATCATCGCAATCACCATGCCTTGTTTTGGCACCACGGATCGTACAAGGAACAATGCGAAGGCTTTGGCGTCGGTATTGAATGTGACCCTCCGCGAGATCGATATCTCCGAAGCGGTGTTGTGCCATTTCAGGGATATCGGGCACGATCGAGATACCCATGATGTGACATTTGAGAATGCCCAGGCGAGAGAACGTACACAGGTTCTCATGGATATGGCCAACAAGGAGGCGGCCTTGGTGGTGGGTACAGGTGATCTCTCCGAATTGGCCTTGGGGTGGGCCACCTACAATGGAGACCACATGTCCATGTACTCGGTGAATGCATCGGTTCCGAAGACGTTGATCAGGCATCTGGTCGGTTTCCATGCCCAGACGGAAGGTCCGGGTCAACTGGCCGAGGTCTTGAACGATGTGCTCGATACTCCGGTGAGTCCCGAGTTGTTGCCTGCGAAGGACGGTACCATCAGTCAGGTCACCGAGGACATCGTAGGTCCTTACGAGTTGCATGATTTTTTCCTCTACTATGCAATCCGCTGGGCCTTCGGTCCATCCAAGGTGTTTCGGATCGCGCTTACCGCGTTCGACCGGTCATATGATCGGGACACGATACTCAAGTGGTTGAAGATCTTCTATCGTCGTTTCTTCTCGCAACAATTCAAACGTTCCGCATTGCCCGATGGTCCAAAGGTAGGTTCGGTCGCTTTGAGTCCACGGGGAGACCTGAGAATGCCGAGCGATGCGTGTGTGCGGCTATGGCTTGAAGAACTTGAAGGACTGTAGGCTTGCGTTCAATTGCCTTGGATTTCTTGCTTAGTGTTTGTCATTTCTGTAGATGACATTTTTATGATATTTGTAAAATTAATCTTTGAATAGAATTGCAAGAAAAAATCAGAAAAATATGTATCCTTTTCCCACTATCGAATGTTATTATACCGATACATAATCTATATAATTATTGGATAAAGGAGAATAGGGTACTTTCCGATGCGTAAATTGATGATCTTCACTGCTTTGTTACTGCTTCTTCTCCCCACTGCAGCCAGCGCCCGCAACCTGTTTGAAATGGGACTCGGTGTTTCGGGAATCTATGATACTGGAGAGGCTGTCGCTTCGGAAACATTCTTCGATGGGATGGTGAATGGTGAGAATTGGACAATCGGTATTGGTTTGAATACCCGCCTGTCCATTGTCAATCTGTCACTATTGGCCGAAATACCGAATGGCGGCGAAGTGGCCGAGGATCTCTTTTCCTTGCGCTCCACATTGGTATTCGATATCCCGCTGGTGAACGATCATCTTTATGTGAACGCGGGAGCTGGTTTGTCAACTCATTTCGCAACTGGAGAAGGCTCCGGTACGAGAGTGAACGGCAGGTCGACATCCGATGCAACGTTCGAAGAAGCCCTCGTTTCGTCCACCATACATATGAAGGCGGGTCTGGATCTTCTTGTGGGATCGGTAAAGTTCGGGCTGTTCTATTTGTTGGAGACTCCTGCGACTATCGAGGGGATAGGTGAAGGGCGATGGTCGGACGTTTTCCGCACCAATGGAGACGACCGGATGGCTTTGATGGTGCAACTTGCGTTGTTCTAAAAATTATGAAACTATATTGTTTCATATATGTTATATTATTAGGGAGGGTAAAACCCCCGGAAAGGAGCAGTTAGCATGAAAAGGACAATATTGGTTTTGGTTCTTGTCGCGTTATTGGTTCCGGCAGGCTTGTTTGCCGGAGTGTTTGATCTAAGTCTTGGTGTGATGGCCCAGAACAAGCTGGCTTACGATGTGTCCAGTGGAGAGTTCGATCCCGAGATGTTCACCGATGTTGAGAACTATGCCCTTGGTGCCGACATCAGAACGAGGATCCTCTTCGCTGAGATCGATGTTGCGGCGTTGTATGAGCAGGTTGGTGAAACCCCGGCTTTCTCCGGATTGGTTACCGGTGGACTTTCCCTTGACCTTCTCGGTCTTGTCCGTATTGGACTTGGTCTTGGTCCCCGTGTCACCGCTACCTTCCCTGCGGATGGAGAGCCCGAGTTTGTCGATGCTTCGGGAACTTCGCTTACCGCTGAAAATGTCTTGGATGCATTCATGACCTCGGACCTTACCTGGAGAGCAACGGCCGATGTCAAATTGGGCAATCTTCTTGTGGGGCTGAACTACATGGTCGACAGCAATGGCTTCACCATTGAGAACAGTGATTTTAACAAATTGATGCCGACAGCCGACCTTTTCAAGCAGGGTAGAATTGGAGCGTCGGTGCTCTTCACCATTTTCTAGAGTCTTTGATTTATTCGATGGATACAGCCCCGTGCTGAAAACACGGGGCTGTGTTTCGCCTTTGCCGTGGAGATATCAGTGAAAAAGATCCTGTACATCATCGTTCTATTGCTACTCTTGCCCACACTGATCATGGCAGGCGATATATTCTATGTGGGATTTGGTTCGATCAATCAATTCCAGTTGGATCTCTTTGCCGAAGACACTCCCTTCGCCTCTGTGGTCGATGTCCATAATTGGGCCACAGGAGGAGAGTTGAGGGCAGGTCTGTTCAATTTCAATCTTGAAGGGTATCTGTTGGTGCAACAGGGTGCGATCATCGCGGTAACCGATATGGGCAAACCGGTATTCGAAGACGATGTGGCCCAACGTCTTTTTGGTTTTGTGGGATTGGGTTTCAGTACCAAGGTCGCTGAATTCACCACGCTCAGCCTTGCCGCAGGTTCCTTGGCGGGATTCGACATCAGTCCGAAATTCGATGTGGCGTTCTGGATGGGTGAACGCAATAATGTGTATTCCGAGAGCAGATGGGAAAATTTCTTCATGGAGATTCCCTTGGCCTACAGAATGCGTCTTGATCTCAACCTTGGTGGATTTACACTTGGATTGCATTACCAGGTTCCATCCCATGGTTTCTCCTACCAAAACTCGGAGAGTGCCGCGCTTATTCCCGATTGGAGTCGTGGTAAGGTGGGAGCTTCGTTCATTACACGTTTCTTTTAGCCCGATTCAGCCGTACTGGTGAGAGTCGGCGAAGTATGATAAGATGTGCCTTGATTCCACAAGGAGCGAGATCATGAGGAAATTCAGCTTTTTCGGTTCGCTGATGACCGCTGTGCTATTTGCGGTAATCGCTTTTTTCGTCCTGTATTTTTTCGTCCCCTCGATCAGTGATGAATTTTTTGGATTCAGCTACCGTTCTTCACGGGATACCGAAAGGTTGAAGGATGCTGTGACCGATATTCTCGAGGATGCCAGGGTGCCGAAAGTGGCGATCGATGAATATGTGGACAAATTGGATAATCCTGAATTCAGACGATCATTGACCGCAGCCGCTGAAAAGGGAACGGATTCGGTGATAGAGTTCCTTTCCAAAGCTGGAGAGGGGATCGACTTTGGAAGTTTCGATTCTTCCGAATTGGGGAAAAAGCTCAGTGATGGCTTCAGTCGTCTCGGTTCCTTCACCTCGAAACAGTGGGATTCCATCCAGCGAATATTCTCAGGGGCCTTGGACAGTCTTTGATGGAAGTGACGTTTCTTGGGACAGGCACCTCCCATGGAGTTCCCCGGATAGGATGTTCCTGTCCAGTATGCACCTCCGCCGATCATAGGAACAAACGTTTTCGCTCCTCCATCCATATCAAGGAAGGGAATGTTTCGGTGGTGGTGGATACCGGCCCGGAGTTTCGTCTTCAGGCACTTCGAAGCCATATCACCAGGTTGGATGCCGTATTCTATACCCACAATCATGCCGACCATATGAATGGCATCGATGATCTACGGGTATTCTCCGAACAGGGTCCCTTGGATGTATACGGGCCCCGTCAGGTGGTCGAGGATATCCACCAACGGTTTCCTTATGCGGTGGGAGAGAATCCTTGGCACGGAGGGGTACCGCAACTGCGGTTGCATACTATGGATACGAAAGGCGTGACCATCGGACCCTTGCACTTCATACCGGTGCCGCTTGTCCATGGTTGCCGGGAAGTGTTCGGGTATCGTATCGGGGCGTTCGCCTATCTTAGTGATTGCAAGGAGATTCCCCAATCGAGTTTCGTATTGCTTGAGGGTGTGGAGGTGGTGGTGCTCGATGCACTGCGTTATGCGAAACATCCTACCCACATGTGTGTCGATGAAGCGATCGAAGCGGCACGAAGGATTGGAGCAGGAACCACCTTCCTTACCCATTTGACCCATAGGGTGGAACACAATGAATTGGATGCATATTTGCCCGAATCAATGCATCCCGCCTACGACGGGCTTGTGGTGCAGGTCCGTCACGATGAAGATGGAGAATCCCATGGCTGAGAAGCAACCCACTTTGTACATTATCGATGGGTACGGTATGATCTACCGTTCCTATTTCGCCTTCATCAATCGTCCCTTGAGGGATCTAGAGGGGAACAATGTTTCTGCGCTCTATGGATTTTTCAGCACCTTGTTCATGTTGATTCGCGAATATGCTCCCGACTATCTTGTGGTTGCCATGGACACCGCCGCACCCACCTTCCGTCATGAATTGTACGAGCCCTACAAGGCCAACCGGGATGCGGCTCCCGAGGATTTGCATTCCCAAGTTCCCCGTATCCAAGAGATCTTGGAGGCTGCCAACATTCCCCGGATCGGTATCGATGGATGGGAAGCCGACGATGTGATTGCATCCTTGACCACATGTGCGAAGAAACAAAATCTGAGAAGCGTCATGGTGACCGGCGATAAGGATCTGCTCCAATTGGTTGGCGATGAGGTGTTTGCCCTCAGACCTCCCAAGAAAGGGGAGAAGCAGTACAGGATGGTGGGCTCCAAGGAAGTGGAACAGGAGTTCGGCATACGGGCCGATCAGGTCATCGATTACCTTTCCCTCATAGGCGACAGTTCGGACAATGTGCCGGGTGTTGCCGGTATCGGTCCGAAAGGTGCGGTGAAACTGCTTGCCGAATACGGTGATTTGGATTCCATTTACGCACATCTTGCCGAATTGACCCCTTCGGTCGCCAAGAAGCTTGAATCGGCCAAGGAGATGGCCTATCTCAGCAAAACATTGGTGACGTTGAAGCATGATGTGGTCGATATCACCGATTTCTCCACCGATCGATTCAGTATGGATTCAGTCGATTGGAAGAATGCCATCGATCTGTTCGAACAGGCCAATGCCAAATCACTTGTCGCCGCAGCCGGTGCAGCACCTTCCAAGCCTTCACGTGTTGAAGTGTTTCCTACCTCAGCGGAAGAAGAGGAGGTCGTGGAAGTGATCGCTGAAGCCGGCACCTATCATGCGGTGACGACTTTGGAGACATTGGAAGCCCTCTTGGAAAAGATGGCTGCAGGTGGAATCATGGCTTTCGATTTCGAGACCACCGCTATCGACGAGATGGTCGCCGAACCGGTGGGATTCAGTTTCACGAACGAGAGCCGCAAGGCTTGGTATGTCCCTTTGGTGGCGGATGGCAAGGCAATGGTGCCGATGAAGGAAGCCAAGGAACTGTTGCAAAGATACCTCGTCGATAGGAATATCCGTATCGTCGGACAGAACTTGAAATATGACTACAAGGTGATGAGACGGTGGGGTCTTCCCACGGCGAATCTTCACTTCGACACCATGGTGGCGGCTTGGTTGCTCGATGCGGCGAGTGGAGTCTACAACATGGACCATCTTGCAGAACGTTATTTGGGTGGTTACAAGACAATCCATTTCTCCGACGTGGTGGAGAAGGGAGCGCTCTTTTCGGATGTACCGCTCGAAGCCGCGGTCAATTATGCTGCCGAAGATGCAGATATCACATGGAGGCTTTATGAACGGTTCTCCAAGGAACTCGATGCCCGCAAAATGCGGCCATTGTTCGAGGATCTGGAGATGCCCTTGGTGAAGATTCTTGCAGATATGGAGTTGGAGGGAATCGCACTCGACACCTCGCGACTGAAAACCTTCGATAGGGATGTGGTTACCCGTTTGGCAGAGATCGAGAGGCAAATATATGATGAGGTTGGACACGAATTCAACATCAACTCGACGAAACAATTGCAGGAAGTACTCTTTCAGGAACGCAAGCTTCCCACGGGAAAGAAGAACAAGACAGGATTTTCCACAGCCACCGACACGCTCGAGCGATTGGCACAGCTGGATGTGGTGCCTCGCTTGATTCTCCAAAACCGTTCCTTGGTGAAGTTGAAGAACACCTATATCGACACATTGCCCCAGATGGTGAATGCAGAGACGGGACGTGTCCACACCTCATTCACACAAACTGGTACGGCCACAGGAAGACTATCCAGTCGCAATCCCAATCTACAGAACATTCCCATACGCAATGATGACGGAAGGAAGATCCGTGATGCGTTCGTCCCTGCCAAAGGCAGTATGTTCCTTTCCGCCGACTATTCTCAGATTGAATTGGTGGTCTTGGCCCATCTTGCCGATGATCCTGGGTTGAAGGAGGCCTTTCTCCATGGTGAGGATATCCACACCCATACCGCGGCATTGATCTTTGGTGTTCATCCCGATCTGGTGATGCCTGACCAGAGGAGAATCGCCAAGACCATCAATTTCGGTGTCATGTACGGGATGTCGGCATTCCGCCTCTCGAATGAGCTGCAAATTTCAAGGAAGGACGCCCAGAATTTCATCGACAGCTATTTCAATCGTTTTGCAGGCGTGCGTGATTTCATGCAAAGGGTTCGTGAAGAGGCAGAGAAGAGTGGCAAAGTCTCCACCATCCTTGGCAGGGAAAGGGCGGTTCCCGAGATCTCCAGTAGAAATCGCATGGAAAAGGCGGGAGCCGAGAGGATTGTGGTGAATACCGTGATACAGGGATCGGCTGCCGATATCATGAAACTGGCGATGCTTCGCGTGGTGAAGGCAATGGAGGATGCACATTTGAAAAGTCGCTTGCTGCTTCAAGTGCATGATGAATTGATTTTCGAGGCTCCCGCAGCGGAAACGGCGCAACTGCAACTGCTGGTGAAACAGGAGATGGAGAGCGCCTATGAATTGTCCGTACCCCTGCGGGTGAGCATGGAAATGGGACATTCCTGGGGAGAGATGCATTGACGATAGTGGGATTGACCGGTAGATACTGTGCCGGAAAGAATCATATCGCAGCTCTCTTTTCTGAAAGGAATTTCAAAGTAATCGATGTCGACTCACTTGGTCATGACGCACTTGGACAAGTGAAGGATGAGTTGGCGGCTCTGTTCGGAAAGGGGATCATCACTGCCGAAGGAAGCGTTGACCGCAAGAAGTTGGGGGCTCTGGTATTCGGGCATCAAAGAGCCCTTGAAACTTTGGAGCGGGTGGTACATCCCCAGATGGTGGCCGAATGCATACGGCTCATCGAGCGTTTCCGAGATCAAGGAGAGGCGACAGTTGTGATCAATGCGGCCTTGCTGCATAGGATGAACCTCGATATCCTATGCGATACAGTCTGTTTTGTGGAGGCTCCATGGGTGGTGCGCCTCTTTCGGGCAATCAGAAGGGATGGAGCTACACTGAAAACATTTCTGCGGGTTGAAAAGTCGCAAGAAGATATTGTTTCTTCTATGATACGTGGGGCCAAATCCCTCCATATTCTCAAGAATTGGGGGAGAAGGGCATTTATTCATCGACAAGTCGACGAGTTTTGCGCTACTATGGGAATATAGGAATATAGCATACAATGAGAAAGACAGGTATCTACATACTATTAGGAATCACCATCTCGTTGGGAATCTTCATCTTCACCGGGGTCCTCTATTTCCGCCCGGAAGTACAAGAACCAACGGTAGCCAAGGTTGTACCGTCGGAAGAGACGAAGAAAGTCACACAACCGGTTGAACCAGTGGCGGAGAAACCCAAGGTTGTTCAGGCTCCCGCTCCCGTGAAGGTGGCACCGGAACCTGTGAAGGTTCCCGAAAAACCTGTTGAAGTACCCGCTCCACAACGTGTTCCTCCCGTACCCAGCATGAGAATGAGTGTATCCCTCTACGAAGCACCGGAAGAGGTTGTTGTTTCCGAACCAGTTGTGGAGGAAGTCCCACCGGTAGAACCAGTTGTGGAGGAAGCCCCACCGGTAGAA
>CAYZJV010000027.1:0-36024 GCA_964478945.1 uncultured Spirochaetaceae bacterium
CACGACAAAGCTGGAGTATGAAAAACCCAAAGTGATTGAACTCGGTTCAATCAATGAATTGACTTGGGAAGGTTCAGACACCTTTTATCCAAGAACATGAAAAGAAGGGAAACTCAAATGAGAAAAAAGATAAGCTTTGTCTTCATATCCACAATCTGCTTGATCATAAGTCTTGTGGCGTGCGACCTGTCGTTTTTTACCTCGAACCAGAGCACCACCAGCTTCGAGGTCTCGACTTCGTTGCCTTCGGAAAGGAACTCCTCCAGCAGCAGGGATATCAACAGCGACCATGCGTCGATCAGTAGCGTATATGTCAAAGTGTTCGATGCAAACGGAATTCATTTGCCTGCCAACACGGTTCATGAAATGTCCACAATGAGCTATGCGGACGGTCACTGGTCGGGTACAGTACAACTGAAAAGTGCGGTGAGTGGAGAAATTCTCTTCACCTTATGGGCGATTGATGCAGATGGTCACCATCTCTATTCGGGAAGTGGTACATTGACTGTCGGAACCAACGGCAACAGCATCACCATCCCTACAAAAGTCGGCTATTCGGTTGGGGACAAGGGACCTGGAGGTGGATACATCATCTATTCTGCCAGTGATTACACCGGCGGTTGGAAATATCTCGAGGCTTCACGCTCGGATTTTTCCTACACATGGGAAGGAATCCTCATTGACAACGACCTGGCGGTCAACACCACAACTGGAGATGTATATGTTACCAATGGTTCCGGATATGATTTCGATGGTGACGGCACCAAGGAATTGGCACAAAATGACATCGCGATGCATGCATACGAGTGGTACTGGAGTATCCCTGATTTCGAAACCGCACCTTCAGGAGATCTTAGCGGCAATCTCGGTACTCTACGATCAATTGGAGATGGAAAAGAAAATAATATATTACTTAAATTGGACGCCATCAGCGGAGTCACTCCGCAAATCAAGAAAATGCCGGGAAGAAAAGTCGTTGAGGCAAGCAATAGACGCCGCGATGGAGCCAAAACATTGGGTGGTGGTATTCTCTATGATGGCATTACACATGATCCAATGGCGATAAACGGCTATGACGACTGGTTCATCCCCTCCAAGGATGAGTTGCATGCAATGTACAATCAAAGGGTCACACTCAATCTTGACGGAAAATATTGGAGTTCCACCGAGTCCGCAGATAGTGACAATCCCACGAACACCATAGTCGGCTCTTCCCGAACCGCGTTGGCGCTCAATGCATGGATGGAGGAGTTTAGTTCAGGAGGGAGTGTCCAATCTCAGGAATTGCGTTCCACCTTGGCGAAAATCAGACCGGTTCGCCGGTTCTAGAAGTGGGCAGGAACACAACTTTTAATAAGCTTATATGCCATACCGATTTTTGGTGTGGCATATGTAGTGTGTGGTCGGTATGAAACGACTGATGCGATACTTTATCCTGGGAACCATATGGTTGCGATTGGCCATCGCAGACATTGGTATGAATGTTTTCCCCGGTCAATTTTACAAGAGATTATCACAACAAAAGGGAGGAATTCCTGAAAAGCGCAGTGAAGGAGTCCTCCCCTCCTATGTCATGCAGGTCGTTCATGATGTACGCTGCGCCGCCGGACATCCACTCTGGTTCAACATGAGTTGCCTTAGACGCTCGATCGTTCTTCACAAGATATTGAGAAAGCAAGGAATCATCACCTCAATCGTCTTCGGGGTTCGCAAAGGTACTAGAGTCAAGATGGTCGACATTCACGGATTCAAAGCCCATGCCTGGCTGGTTATCTCGGCTCCTCAAGAGTACGCAGGCATTGAGTTGGATCCCACATCAACATCCGAATCGTACGAGAGGCTGCACCACCATGGCTGAATATACATATTCCGAATCGATCAAAGCCTTCTGTACCATTGCATCGGCAATGGGAGCCTCACGTGATATCCCGGTGGCCATGGACCACTCTTTCTGGAACATACCTGAAAAAGATGAAGTACTTGATGGAGAAGTTTTATATCGTTTTGCACTCTACCACAAAGCCATCGAGGATCTTCATTCCCAACTCGATTCGCCATTGCTCGCCCAACTTCCAGAGGCAATCCGAGAGAAAATCAACCACAGGCATCTTCTGGAACATGCGGCCAAACAGATGCTTGCACATCACTGGAAACTTCTTCATGCTCAGTTGGAACACAACGATATCCCATCAATGGTGGTAAAAGGACCGGCTTCATCAATCCAACTGTACCACAATGCTACGATCCGGGGATTTACCGATTTGGACATTCTTGTCGACATTCCTTCCCTCATATCGATAGTGCCTATCTTCGAACAAGTCGGTTATCATCTGAAAAGTGGAGTATCCAGAGACGATCATGCAACACTTTTCCAGAAATCACATCATCTTGTGTTCATCCGCAACGACAGTCCCTTCCGTATCGAAGTCCACAATGTATTGTTCGACGAAGTGGTGGATCCAGAATATGCAACAAAGGACCTGTTCACAAGAAGCACAATTGTGTACTGGAATGAGATCGAACTACCGACACTTTCGCCAACCGACCAAGCGATTTTCATTTTGGCACATGGGACCCACCATGGATGGAAATCACTGCATTGGCTGGTGGATATTGCTGCGATATTGACTAAGCAGAACCCAATATTCCATGATGAACTCTCAAGGAAAATGCTCTCGGCAGGAAGGGGGAAACAATTGGCCTTGGCCTACAAATTGTGTCGAACCATCTTTCCTATACCTCTACCACCACCATATGAACCGCTCGTCACATCCATAAAATCGAATTGTTCCTACCAGATGGAGTGCGCAAAGATTCAATTGTGCAAAGGTGCCGCAGCAAAAGAATCCCTTGGATCCATCATCAACTTCACGTATAGACATCAACTGCCAATGGCACGAACTGGTACAGAAAAGCTTGAGGTGGCATTGAAATTGTTCAAGATCGCTCCCCAAGATGCGGAAACCCTTGTACTACCCGATTGGCTTCTACCACTCCATATCCTACTGCGCCCCTTCTTCGTAATGAAGAGAAGAATCGCACAATCGGTCTTAAGAAGGAGAAATATATGAGGCCATCCATCATAGCTCTCATTGTGTTCTCTCTCCTTCTTCTTTCGACCGGCTGCCCGGATCCTTTTGCGGATACCTATCCGGACGGGACAATCGATGTTCCGGAAACCGATGATCCTTCCACAACAATTCCCAGTGAAAGATCGGGAGCAATGCTGGTAAGCCATGGGAACTATCTCTATCGCATTGGCGGTCTCGACGATGATGGAAAGGCATCCACCAAAACCTACGTAGCTTCGATCGAAGGGGTAACTGACGATGAAATTGAATGGACCGAGACCACGCCACTGCCGGAAGGTCGTGCCTTTGCCTCAGCATTCGCTGTCGGAAACCTTCTGTATGTAGTGGGAGGATACGACGGAACGGTATCGACTTCAACAATATTCTATACATCAATCTCCTCCTCCGATGGTACTTTGGGATTCAGCGGTGCTCCCCGTTTTTGGGAGAGAAATCCAAATGGACTTCCCCACGCCGTATCACACGCATCCCAGGTGCTTCATGATGGCCGCATCTTTCTAGTGGGAGGAAGAACGGATGAAGGAATATTAGATTCGATCATCCATGCGAGAATATGGCAAAAAGGACCCATCGGCAAGTGGTATCAAAGTCCGGAAAAATTACCTTCGGCACGTCAAAACACTGGATCAACAGTGTGGATCGAGGACTCGCAACCATATCTGGTGGTAGCCGGTGGGATAGACTCGAAAGGTACGGTTCTGGACAAAATCTTGCTGTATACCATAGGTGGATCAGGACTGTTGTCTCCCATCGTATCATCACGTAATCTACCAGAATCAAAAGCATCACCTGTGGTTTTTTCCAATACCTCGCACCTCTTGGTAACGGGAGGCTATGATGCTGAATTGCAAGCATCCACATCAACATACCAAACAGACTCTTTTGACAATGATTGGACTCCATCCACCACTGGGATCTATGCCGAAGGGCCTACCTCTGGCAGGGGTGCCGGGCGGATATGGTTCCTCCACCAAGAGGAAACCGTACCCTTGGAAGTGGCTTCCTGGCAACCCATCGACTATGTTCCATCGATCCCCACAATCGGTCCAGGTTCGGGCATCATTCAATCGAATACAAAAATATCCATCCATAGCGAAGCAGGTTCAACTGTTTCTTTCATGGAGGAAGGGGGAACTTGGCAAGATGTTTCCCACTTGGAGACCGTGACTGAAAACCAATCACTTGCGTTCAAAGCCACCTATACCAAGAATGGAGTGGATTCCGCGATTGCCACTCGACACTATAGAGTACGGTCCCTTGAGTTCACGGAACATATCTCTGGAAGTCTCAATATCGAGCCACAAGCAAATGGTCTGAAACCCATATACCTTACCGAGGACATATGTGATTCGACAGCGACTGCAAAGAACCGGATATGGGTACAATTTCGTATTTTCGACCAAAAGAATATTCAAATTCATTGGGAAGATTCTTCTTCACACGACTCCAGCCCCTATACCGCACATGCAAAACTATCTTTATTCGAGGAGGATTTGTTGACAGAAACGATCGACAACCTTGGGAACCCAATCATCGACGTCTTGGCAACTTCTCCCCAACCTATCGAAGCAACTTTGCAATCGGGAACCTATTACTTCCTATTTGAAGAAATGGAAGGGAATGCCGGATCATCGATTGGTATACTCATTTCCCAAGAGGAGTGAACAGTGTGACTGCTGTATACCAATACTGGGCATTCCAGATGAAGATTGAATCTGATATTCCACTCCAGCTTCCTCCATTTGTGGCACAAACCCATTCTTCTACTCATCCCGATTCCATCAGCATCATGTATGGCAAGGTACACATCAATGGAGTGTTGGATCACAAAGTGGGTAGTCTGGAATACGGAACATCATTGAATGACCCTTCAGAGATTCTATTGCATATCCCAAATCTTGCTGATTTTTCAATTGGACAGGATGCCTTGATCAAGGTACAACCTACGGCAAATGCAGATGAAAAGATCGTCGCCCAATTCATCATTGGGATCGCACTGATGTTTCTGGTGAAACGCCAGCCAATCATCACCTTGCATGGTAGCGCGGTATCCATCGATTCCAATGCAGTGGTGTTCCTTGGTGCCCAGGGAAGTGGAAAATCCAGCACAGCCATGGCGATGACGCTGCAGGGAGCCAAGATGTTGTGTGACGATGCTGTTCCGATTGGGTTGGCCGATCGGGATGGTATACCACAACCGGTTGTCTATCCAGGAATACCCCGACCCAAGTTGTTGCCCGATGCATATCGCGATATGATCGGCGACACATCGGAAGCGATGCACCTGTTCGATGGAGTTGACAAGTACCAAATCCCAATCGAATCCGAGACAGCAGCCACTCCACTACATCTTGTATACCTCCTCATACCGACAGAAGGATTGAAATACATTGAATATGAAGAGTTGAAGGGCTTCGAAAAGATCGCAAAGATTTTACCGCATCTTTCCGTATTGCAGGGTGTTGAAGCGATACAAGATAGTTATTCGCAGGCTGTGAACATGTTTCGCAATGCTCGAGTATGGGAAATCAGAAGACCCAATGAGAATTCAACCATCGATCAAGTGGTTGAAGTGGTGCAAAGTATCATGGATGCATCACACTGAATGAATTCTTAGAGAATTGTGAAATCGGTAATCAATGAAACCAAGTGCGTTATCAGGGCATGCAGATTTCCCTTGGCTTCCCAGTGGGATATATCCAAAGATTGATGGAACCATTTAAATCTAGACCTTCACTATCAAATGTTTCGACTCAAGTGTTGACAGGAGCGCTTCCACATCTTTGGCAAGCAACGATCCCTCCACTTCGAAAAAGTTGAGTAGTTCCTTCACAATCTCTTGGCTGGAACGTGGTGTTTCGATACATTGCCATAAAGCCATTGCAGTCTTATTCATACCGAAATACTTTCCAGTGGTGGTATTGAGCAATACCGCCTCATCATCCACCATATTCCACATTACTTGTATACTACGAACATATTTTTCTGCCATGCGGTGACGGTACGCATCTTTATGCCAATCTGTCAATCTTTCCCACCAATATGGATGCACTTGCAGATACGCCACCAAACACCTTCCATTTCATGGGACCCCACATATGTAGATCTTCAGATACGTGTGGTACGTCTACATTGGGGGACCAACCCACAAGGATTATCGAAAGGAAAGTAAAATTATCAAAACCTCACGTAAATTCTTCTTCAGTATACAGGAGTATCATAGGAAACCCTTCAATGCCAGTGGAGAAATTCGCTGTTTTCATTTCGTTTCCAAGAGGTTTCCATGTGGCAAGTTACTAGGAAGACAGGACTTCCAATTTCCCAGACTCGACAGAACTTTCCCACATGATAATCTTTGCACTCTGCAGAAAACTATGAGTTAGCAATCAAGAGGATGAATCGGCACCGAGGAAAGGTTAATCGTAATGAGACTTGGTAGTTTACCACAAAACAAGTCACCACCTTATTGGGGAGGTGGTTTTGTCATGTGGAAAACTACGGTGATATATACGCCAAAGAGGATTCGAACCTCTGACCCACAGCTTAGAAGGCTGTTGCTCTATCCAACTGAGCTATTGGCGCACGCAGAAAAGATTCGGGGCGAGAGGACTCGAACCTCCGATTTCTTGCTCCCAAAGCAAGCGCCTTAGCCACTAGGCAACGCCCCGTCTTCTACGCGTAACGCGTGGAGTATACTTTCTTTCCCTCATGAGCGTCAAGACGAAGCACTTGACAGAAATGCCAAAGAATAGGCATGTGGACAATATGCGCATGACAAAGAAGACAAGAGCGGAGAAGACATTCGCTATTTTGGATGCCATCAGTCCACCCGAGATCACGTTTTTGAAGCAAACCGATCCATTCCGTCTACTCATCAGTGTGATCCTCTCGGCACAGACCACCGATCGGCAAGTGAACGAAGTGGCAGTGGAGCTATTCGCAACCTTTCCCGATGCGAATACGCTTGCGAAGGCCGAGATAGAAACAGTGAAATCGATCATCAGGAGCACAGGATATTTCAACGCCAAGGCAAAACACATCATCGCCACCTCCCAAGCGCTTGTCGAACGACATGACGGCAGAGTCCCGTTCTCGATGAAGGAACTGACCGAACTACCGGGGGTTGGACGCAAGACCGCCAGTGTCATCCTAGGACAACTGGCACATCAACCTGCGATTATCGTGGACACCCATTTCGGGCGCGTAGTGAGGCGATTGGGACTGGTCGAATCTAAAGATCCGGTGAAGATAGAGCAGGAGGTCGCCACGCTGCTCCCTCCTGAACAACATTACCGGTATTCGATGATCGTCAATCTCCATGGGCGCCAAGTCTGCCACGCGAAAAAACCCTTGTGTAGCATTTGTCCCTTGGCACCATTTTGTAAAAGTTATCCCATTCAGTGATCACACACATTGTCGCCCGATACCAACGTACCCGCAAGGAACGACTTTGCCAATTCCTCCGGTGTGAGCGAGGGTGCCCCGATCACTACTTGAATCCCTTGGGCATGAAACAGATTCTGAGCCGACATGCCCATCCCTCCAGCGATGATCACACCCACCCCCATTTCTCCGAGAAACCTGGGCAATACACCCGGTTCATGCTTAGGAGCGGGAATTTCCTCAATTTTCACGATCTGGTTCGACTTGGGATCGGTGTCGATCAATGTGAATGCCCTGCAATGTCCGAAATGGAGATTCAATCTCCCGTCAGCGGTCGGTACAGCGATCTTCATACTTTGGTACTCCTTGTTTCATGTAATTTCGTTGCAATGGTCCGATAGGTTTCGGCCACTGGAGAATCGGTGAATCTTTGCACATAAGGGATTCCCGCATCGCCGGTGATACCAAACGAAGGATCTATCGGAATGGATCCGAGGAACTCCACATCATATTTGTCGGCGAGCTTCTTGCCACCGCCGGTCCTGAAGATATCGGTGGTGGTATGGCAATGGGGACATACAAACCCGCTCATGTTCTCCACAAGCCCCACAACCGGCATGCTCATCTGTCTACAAAAATTGATCGACCTGCTCACATCCACAGTTGCAACATCCTGGGGAGTGGTCACCAACACCGCCTCGGCTTTTTCCTTGAGTTGTTGCGCAACCGACAAAGGCTCATCACCAGTGCCGGGAGGGCAGTCGATGATTAGATAATCGAGCGGACCCCACGCAACATCGTTGAGGAATTGTTCTATCAGAGAATTCTTCAGTGGTCCACGCCATACCACCGGATCATCGGGATGGTGCAACAGGAACCCGATCGACATCACTTCGAGATTGTACATGTCTCCCAGAATTACCGGCTGAATACCATCCGCGGCATTCATCACCGTCACATTGGGCAGATTCAACATGGTGGGAATGCTCGGTCCGTGGATATCGACATCGACAAGGCCTACCTTGAAGCCCTTAGCAGACAATGAGAGTGCGAGATTCACCGCCACGGTGCTTTTCCCCACTCCCCCCTTTCCACTCATCACCATGATCGTACGACGCTTTCCAGCGGGAGTGTTGTCACTCTTGGATCGATCCGGATCGTCCTTCACTTGCCGCTTGACAGCCCTTTCGGCTTTTACCTCGAGATCATCGAGAGCCGACTTCAATGCTTCAAGAGCCAAAGCGACTATTGCTCTTGTCCCATGGGAATATGCATCCAGACTTTTTATGATATCCTTCTCACCAAGGGACTTCACATCGATCGGCACCATACCTTCCGCCATGGATGCGATCAACGATGCCACACGAACCGAATCTTCGTCTCCATCCGAGATGAATGAGATACCATCGATCTTATCCACATTCCCCTTCACCCAAAATTCCATGGTTTCACCCGAAGGTCCCATTTTACGTGCATTGCCTTCCGCTCCTTGCAGAGGCCCGTAATTCGCCGGCACTTGCCGGAATCGAGTACTCACATTGTTGTCCATATCTGCTCCCATATGTGTTCTATGCGGTCACGAATATCACCTTCGATGTATTCGACTGCGCTCTTGCCCTCCAACTGGGCCTTCACCATCTCTTCATCGTAGGGAATCGTTCCCACAAAATGATCTCCTTTTTCCAAGGTCTGTCTCCGTATCTCCTCAGTCGTTTTCGGATCGATATCGGCTTTGTTCACACAGACGAACACGGGGATATCGAAACTACGGGCCAAGGAGGTGACTCTCTCAAGATCATGAATTCCCGAAATGCTCGGTTCGGTCACCAAAAGCACCGCGCTGGCTCCAGTGATGCTACTTATCACGGCACAACCGATTCCCGGAGGACCATCGACGATGATCAAGGATCGATCTTGTTCCTTGGCGATCTTTTTCGCCTCCTTGCGCACCAAAGTGACCAACTTCCCGGAATTTTCTCCCGCGGCATGCAGTCTGGCATGAACCATCGGACCAAACCGGGTATCGCTTACCATCCATTCTCCACAATCACGATCCACGAATCGTATCGCTTCTTCCGGACATACGCGGACACAGACGCCACAGCCTTCACAATGTACCGAATTGATGCAATACGTCCCGTCATCTTCTTGCTGGAACGCATCGAATCGACAAGCGGAATCGCATAGTCCGCAACCAGCACACTTGTCACGATCCACCATCGCTTCCTTTCCTGAGAAGAACGCCTCAGTCCTGAGCACGCTCGGAGCAGTCACCAGATGTAGATCGGCGGCATCCACATCACAATCGGCCAATACCGGATTATTCGCCAAAGCTGCCAGCGATGCGGTGATACTTGTCTTGCCGGTACCACCTTTTCCGCTTACCACCACCAGTTCCTTCAAGATTTCATTTTTACGCTCAGACATCGGAACCTCCCACAGTATGCACTTTCCTTGTTATTGTGTTCCAAAGATTTGTGAAAAGTTCATGGTATTGGGGCAGTACATCGATCACCTGCTCCCCTTTTGCATACACCTCGGCGATCCTCCTGTCGTGGGGGATCCTCGCAAGTATCTCGATACCTTCTTTTTCGCAGTATCGTTCCAACCGATCATCCCCCAATCCATCTTTATTGATCACCACGCCAAACTGAATTCCGATTTCACGCACGGTTTCGACAGCCAGCTCCAGATCATGGAGCCCGAATGAGGTGGGTTCCGCCACCAATATGACCAAATCGGCATCACCCACCGTCCATACCATCGGACAACTGGTTCCAGGCGGTGAATCGATGAGCACATGTTCCTCTTTCGCATCGTCGGCGAAATGCTTCACATCCCGTATCACAGGTACTGCCAGTGCCTTGCCCACATCGAGCATCCCTTCCACCAAACGGATGTTGTCCGAAGTACGCACGGTCACCTTCCCGATCTTATGTTCGATCTCACCGATCGCACCATTGGGGCAGAACATCGCACATGCTCCACAGGAATGGCAGAGATCCTCGAAAATCAGAGGTTTGCCCCCAATCACTGCTATCGCATTGAATTCGCATACCTCGGAACACACTTTGCTCCCTTCACACAACGATTCGTCTACACGTGGAACCAAGACTGTCGACCGACGCTCTGATATGAGATCTCCATGTATGAAGAGGTTGCTGTTGGGTTCCTCGACATCACAGTCGAGGACCAACAGTGGATTTCCAAAAGAACGGGCAAGATTCACTGTCACGAAGGTCTTACCCGTTCCACCTTTTCCCGATGCTATCGCTATCCTCATACCCAATGCCCTTCCACATCGGCATCCCTCAACGGTTTCAACGCTTTTGATTTGAACATCGCAAGTGCTTCACCCACCGTCTGTGCGTCGGCATGGTAGGCATCTATTCCCGCTGCGAAAATCACTCTCGCAGCCTTGGGACCCAAATGTCCTGTAATGATGGCTGTGGCTCCGCTGGCGACCACATGTTGGGCCGACTGTACTCCGGCCCCCTGCGCCGCCTGCAAATTCTGGCTATTGTCGAGCACTGTATAGGTATTGCTTTCAGTATCGTAGATGATGAATTTCTCCGCGCGACCAAAACGATTGTCGAACGGTGCTTCCAATGTGTCGCCCGATGCGGTGCATGCGATCTTCATACCTCTTCTCCCCCTTCCTTACCGCTTGCATGCAAGGAATCGAGTCTTCTTTTGACTGCTGCAAGTTCACTTTCGAGAGCCTTCGCATGGGCTTTCAGGTCTTCCATCTCTTCGGACTCATCGTACCGATCGTATACAGGAGGAACATAACCGAATCGACCGCCACGCAACCCTCTTCCGTATCCGAAACCACGGCCGAATCCTCTGCCCCAACCGAACAAACGGCCACGACCAAATCCGAATCCTCCACCGTTCATGTATCCCGGTACATCATACCCGGCGCAATAGCCCATTCCCCTACCGGTCATGGGTCCAGCGCCATTCCTTCCTGTTCCATCTCCTCTTGGCATATTCTGCCTCCTTATCCTTCGTCCTCTTGGACTGTGTAATCGTAATTCATCGATCGAATCGGTGAGGGCCACCATACCCGTGATGCCGTCCCACACCTCTACCTCGACGCATGCAACGGTGTCGTGGGTAGGGACATCCCGGCATCGAGTATCCCCTCTGTCTCATGACCCCCGACTGCCATGCATCCAACACATCGGCCACATCTCCGGCGACAAAAGCATCCATCTCAATGCCGGCTGCCATCAAAGCCTCCTCATATTCCCTACTGATCGCACCACATACCACCGCGTCCACACCCAAGGAGACCAGAGCCTCGATCTTGTGTTCCACACGATCGTCCTGCAGCTCCACATTGATCATCTTTCCCAGTGGTGTTCCGAACCCTACGGTCTCGATCACCAACAGATGTTTCGCCACATCGAACAATGGTGCTATCCTACCGTTCCACACGGTTATCGCCAGTTTCATATCAAAATAAATGCATGTTGCATGCCAAGATGATGGCCATCCATATGAAACAGTGCGGTTATTCAATGGTTATTTGTTTTGATTTAATGATTTGTAAATCCATATATTAAGTGGTGATCAGGTATTCGAGAAGAAAAGGTATCTATAGAATGTCGCAATATTGCAACAATAGTGTGCAACAGATGTCGCATGCTGTCGCGTTTGTGTTACAATTCAATACCAAGTGCATGCATCTTGCGATAGAGTGTGGCTCGGTGCATCCCCAGTTCTTTCGCGACCTTGGATACCTTGCCACCATTGCGTTCCAGGGCGGCGAGTATGGCCGCTCTTTCCGCTTCACTGCGTACATCCCTCAACCCTGCTTCACTGGAATCCCTATCGGTACCAAGTGAAACAAACCTTTGTGCAGGTTTATTTTCGACGCTCGTGATTTCCCAAGGGATATCGTCCAGGGTAATCCGATCACCTTGGCACAGCACCACCGCCCTTTCCACCGCATTCTCCAACTCACGGATATTCCCAGGCCACCCATACGTATAGAACCTGGCATACACCTCTGGGGAAAATCCTTCCATGGCTTTGTTGTTCAACATGGCGAATCGATTGAGGAACTGATCGGCAAGAAGGGGGATATCCTCCTTACGATCCCGCAAGGGAGGGATGGTCATCGCGATGATGTGGATCCGATAGTAGAGATCCTGCCGGAATCTCCCCTCTGCCACCAACTTCTCCAAGTCGCGATTTGTCGCACAGATGATGCGGGCATCGGTCTTTTCCGTTCCTCGCGATCCCAAAGGTTCATACTGCCGTTCCTGCAGAACCCTCAACAACTTGACTTGCATTGTTTGGGAGATGTCACCGATTTCATCCAAGAACAAGGTTCCTCCGTTGGCGAGGGCAAACCGCCCCGGTTTGTCACGGTCGGCACCGGTGAATGCTCCTTTCCTGTACCCGAACAGTTCCGATTCCAATAGGGTGTCGGGTAGCGCTCCACAGTTTACTGCGATGAACGGCCCTTGTTTTCGCGAACTGCAACCATGGATGGTCCTGGCAAGGACCTCCTTGCCGGTTCCCGATTCACCTAGGATAAGAATGGTGGAATCACTTTGTGCCACAGCCGGCACCATCTGCAATATCTTCCTCATCGCTTCGCTATTGCTCACGATGTTTCCGAATCGTTCGCGGGCACGCAGCTTACGCAGTTGTTCGAGTTCACTCAGATCCCGGAAGGTTTCGGCACCACCGATGACCTTTCCATCGGAATCCTTGAGAAGGGCCGTCGAAACACTCACAGGAACCTTCTTTCCCTTGAGATTGACTATGTACCCACTCTGGTTGATGACGGTCTTACCGGTTGAGAATGTTTCTGCCAACGGACATCGGTCTTCACACATGTTCGATTTGAAGACTTCCGAACAACGCAATCCAATCGCATCATCACGTGAAATGCCGGTGATGAGCTCGGCCGCACGATTGAACGAAGTGATTCTCCAATCGTTATCGATGGTGAAGACTCCGTCGCTTATGCTTTCAAGAATGGTTTCGGTGGTGACAGTATCCATGCATTGTTCCGCCTTTATGGTACCATAAACGGCAAACTTGCGGAACAGCTAATGTGATGGAGATGCCAATCAGAATTCCTCTTGTATGAAATACTCTGGAAATCCTTCAAGCAAAAGCTTCTGATCGCACATCACATGATCGAGATGTTCCGACAAGTGCCGTTTCGCCGTTCGGCAGTCACCCCGCTTGATTGCGTCTACGATATGATAATGGTCGACGATCAAGGCCTTCGTGTCGAACATGCTCAGTCTGAGCATTCGCTCACGCATGAAATGGGGAAGATAAAAGCCAATGGCATCGAATACGGTTTCTTTCTTGCAGAATGCAAACAGGAGACGATGGAATTCATTATCCATCAGGAAGAAGCTGATGATATCGCCTCGGTCGGCTTCCATCTCTTGCTCTTGGAGGTTTTTCTCCAGACTTTGGATTTCTTCGGCGGTAATGTGCTTGCAGGCCAGTTCAAGCAAGGCCAGTTCCACTGTTTCACGCAAAAACCGTCCCTGGTCGATCAGCCGTGCATCCATAAGCGCGACACGGGTTCCCCTTTGCGGATAGATCTCCACCAATCGTTCCCTACACAAATCGAGCAAAGCTTCACGCACCGGGGTTCTGCTGAGGCCCAGCCTTTGCGATATTTCCTTTTCGTTTATCCGTTCACCTGGAATCATGTCAAGCAGCAGGATGTTTCTTCGCAAAATCCTATATGCATATTGTTTGGCGGATTCACTCTCCGTCCTTTCCGAATATATGACGAAAGGCATGACCAGATTCCTCCTCCCCGGCCCTCGGACGGGTGCAATGGGTGAATATATATAAGATATACTAGCACAAACATATCCTTTGGGCCATAGGTGAATAAATTTTTATCGATAAATTTTTACCCTGGTAAGAATGGCAACTTTTCCACATTCATATGCATTCCAGGGTAGAAAAACGTCGATCACCATGATTTTTAGAACCACTGAGCTCCACACAGACCCGCATTTCACTACATTGCGGGAAGAGCTTCCCATGGGTTGAGCCCACCTTCCGGCCGCCCTTCCCTCCCTTCCCACCAGAAGAGACTGCAAGTACCACAAGGGAAACCATACCCCTGAGTAGAAACAATGTGTGAATTGGGTATGAACGAGGAGGTTCCTTTCCTGTAAAAAATCTAAAAACGGCATTTGGAAGCCTGATTTGATGTCGAATGTGGAAATGTGCGAGTTTTGCCAGGGGCAAAACTATATTATAATGGGTGCATGCGACAACGACCCAACACGCTGTACCTCCTCTACCTCATACTGTTTCTGATACTCATAGGAACGGTAGGGTATATGTCAATTCTCGATGTAGGAATCGTCGATGCACTGTACATGACGGTGATCACCGTATCGACGGTGGGATTCAGGGAAATCGAGAATTTGGATGCGGGTGGAAAACTGTTCACGATGTTCATCATATTCAGCGGGCTCGGACTGGTTGCCTATGTGTTTTCACAACTTGCGGTCTTTCTCGCCGAGGGAGAATTCAAAAGGGTATTGCTCAACCGAAGGGTACAAAGGAGATTGCAGACCATGAAGGACCATTACATCATATGTGGAGCAGGACAAACAAGTGTGAGCCTTATTGAACAGTTCACCCGCAGCCAAGCCCAGTTCGTGATCATAGAAAGAGACTCGAATCGTTACGAAGAGTTGCTTGAACAAGGGTATCATGTGATACATGGAGATGCGACTGATGAAGAAATCCTGTCTGAAGCGGGAATCGAAAAGGCCAAGGGACTTGTCTCAGCACTAGGCTCCGATGCTGAAAATGTCTTCACTGTGCTCACCGCAAGAGAAATGAATCCAAACATGCAGATTGTCGCAAGGGCCATCGACACCACAGCCTCACAAAAATTGATGAAGGCGGGAGCCGATAATACGATCAATCCCAATGAACTGGGGGGAAATCGAATGGCGGTATTGATGTTGAGGCCACAGATCATCTCATTTCTCGATGCGATCACCAAAATTGGAGAGCAAACACTTGACCTTGGGGAAATCGAGGTAACCGCCCGATCTCCTCTTGCAGGCAAGATGCTGCGGGATGCCAAAATTCCCGAGAAGACCGGTCTCATCGTGTTGGCAACCAAAGAGAACGATGGAAACACCATCTACAATCCAAGTTCGAGCACGGTACTACACGAAGGTTTAAGCATGCTGGTTTTGGGCAGGCAGGAACAAATCACCGAGCTGCAGCGGATGGCGCAACCGAACTCGTCCGGCCAAATGTGAGAAATGTATGAGAATTTTGGACAGCGTCGATCGAATCATGGAAAAAAATGGTGCGATGGAAACGACGAAACAAAAGGTATGCAAATACTAATTATTACTTTGCAAATAGTTAATCTTGAATGATCGTCCATCATTCCTCCGTCTCCGATTTCCAGACACCTGCATTGAAGCACACCGGGTGATGCCCTTTTCCCCATACTGAAAATACTGACAATATTGCCAATCTTCGGATACACTCTACACATGAACGCTCAACAAACCATACTGGTGGTGGAGGACGAACCCGATATCCAGGAATTGATGTGCCATCATCTCATGAAGGAGGGGTTCGCCACAGTGAAGGCCGCAAATGGAAACGAGGCTTTGAGAAGCATCGAGAAACAACGACCCGATCTTGTGTTGTTGGACCTGATGCTCCCTGGACTCAGTGGGATAGAGGTGCTCAAGACCCTACGCTACGCTTGGAGCATGACCGATCTGCCGGTCATCATCGTATCTGCCAGAAACGATGAAGCGGATGTGATCACCGGATTGGAGCTCGGGGCCGACAATTACCTTCCCAAACCATTCAGTCCCAAAGTGTTGGTGGCCAATGTGAAGGCACTTTTGCGCCGAACGGTGAAAATACCGTCCGAGAATGATCTTTCCCAACGAAAGAAACTGGAGAATGGGGAATTGTCCATGGATCCCGACCGACATGAGGCTATGTGGAATAAAGAGGAACTGAATCTCACCGCAAGTGAATTCAGTCTACTGTACTTGCTTGCATCATCACCCGGGAGAGTATACACCCGCAACCAGATCATCACCGGGATGCGTGGAACCGATTATCCCGTCACCGAACGCTCGATCGATGTCCAAGTGGCCAGCCTGAGGCGCAAGATGGGCTCGGGTGGCTCTTCAATCAAAACCGTCTGGGGAATCGGATACTCGTTCCAGGAGCAGTCATGATTGGAAAGAGTATCCGCAGGCAATTGATCGTACTCACCTCCAGTGTCCTGCTTTTGGCCCTGCTCGGAAGTCTGTTCATCGCCTTGAGGTCATTCAATACGACCTTGAGGAAAACCACATATGCGATGCTTTCGGACAATGGCGATTATTTGAAGGACCTGCTTGTGCAGGAGATTCCCCGGTTGGAAGGAGAAGGGCTTATCCCACCGGTGATGAAAAAGGAATTCGATCGGTTCAGCACCACCACCCATTTGCGAATCACCGTCATCGATCCCACCGGTATCGTGTTGTATGATTCCGATTATTCAGAGGAACAACTCGATAACCATCTGTGGCGGCAGGAGGTGCAGAAAGCCTTGACCGAGGGTGAAGGTATCAGTGAGAGACGCAGCGATACCCAAGGATTGCCGGTACTCTACCATGCCCAAAGGGTGGACGAACTTTCGGAGATCGCGATACTCCGGGTCTCAACCACTTTGAATCAACTCGCAGGATACCAACAGACCTATCGTGGATTGTTCATCAATGGTTTGGTGGTCCTTGTCTTGCTGGTGGGGATCATCACCACCATCAGCATTGCGACCATCACCAGGCCTTTGAAGAAAATCCGAGCGACAGCGGAACACTATGCAGCAGGGGATCTCGATGCCCGGATGAAAGTCGAGCGGCCGATCGAATTGGCAGAGCTTGCCACCACGATGGAAACGATGGCCGCACGATTGCAGCAGACACTCCTTGAAATACATGAGGGGAGAACCCGTTTGGAAACGCTTCTGGAGAGCATGACCGAAGGGATCGTTCTGGTTGATGGGAAGCTTGTCGTGAGGATCGCAAACAAAGCTGCGAAACGGTTGCTGTTCACTGGGATGGAGCAACGCACAATCGAAGGAACGATGCTGACCCATGCGATCGGGTCAAGCGAGATCATCGAAGCGTGTACCACCACATTGGAAGAGGGCACTCCCAAGGAGGTGACGATTGCGCATTTCGGCCATCTTTTCGGAGAGACGGCACGCATGGCAGGACAGAATCTTGCGAGGGTTTTGCGAATTTCGACCGTTCCGATGCTCTTGGGAGGAAATATCACCTCAGTGGTGATCACCATCAACGATATCACCGATTTGCAGCGTCTTGAACAGGTGAGGAAGGATTTCGTTGCCAATGTATCCCATGAACTCAAGACTCCCATCACTGCCATTGTAGGATTTTCGGGTCTGTTGGCCGACAGCACCCATGAGGATGCAAAAGAGACTGCACATTTCATTTCCATCATCGATCGCCAAGCGAAGAACATGCAGAGGATAGTCGAGGATTTGCTGTTGCTCTCTTCTTTGGAACAACAGCATGCGAAACCGACCTGCACCTGGACCACTGTCGATCAAATCATCGGAGAAACCTTGGATTACTGCAGGTACAAGGCTCAGCAACGGCATACATCCATCGAGACAGGAATCTCCAACCCCGAATCTTTGGAGATATGGGCGAATGGGATGCTGCTGGTGCAGGCGTTGGCGAACTTGGTCACCAATGCGATCACCTATAGCGATGAGGGAAGCACCGTTCTGGTCGAAGCAACGGTGGAGGAACCTTCGGTGACCTTTCGGGTGAGAGATACCGGATGTGGGATTCCCAATGAGGCGCAACAACGGATATTCGAACGATTCTATCGTGTCGATACGGCAAGAAGCCGAAGTCAGGGTGGAACCGGACTCGGCCTATCGATTGTGAAGCATATCGTGGGAGTGCATGATGGTACGGTGACGGTGGAAAGCAAACCGGGGAAAGGCAGCACCTTTACCATCACCCTCCCCCGGTCGTCGCAGGGAATGGAAAAACTCAAACTTCGCAGCGAATCCTTGTATCGAAGGAACGGGGATTCTTGAGCATCCTTCTCATAGGGAGCTTCCTGGACTTGCCGGGGCATCCTTTTGATCACGCGGACCGTTGAGTTTCGGTCGTTGGCCCTTGTCCATATAGACGATCCATCGACAGATGGTGGTCACATGATCACCCAACCGCTCCATCTCTTTGGTAAGATAGAACAGATTGAGCACACGCTCCATCTCACCGGTCGAGACTGGTTTGGTGGCGAAGAGATCGGCATTCAATGCATCGCGCATCGCATCCATCCTATCGTCCATCGCGGCCACTTCAATTGCCATTTCGGCCTTCACGTCCATGAATGCCTCCACAGCCTTGCGTGTCATCGTGGCACCGAGCAAAGCCATTTCTCCAATCCTTTCCACAAAGGGTCTGCACAGCTCGTACTCCTCTTCAATCGACATCTTGGCAAGGTGGGAGGCATGGTCACCCATCCTTTCCAAACTTGAGACGATCTTCATTCCCGCGATGATGTGACGCATGTAGTGGCCGTAGGGAGCCTCCGAGATCAACATCCTCACTCCATCGTTCTCGACCATTTCCTGCAATTGGTCGATGAACCAATCGTCGGCCACCACTTTCCTGGCCAACGCCACATCATGGTTGAGGAATGCATGCTGCGCTTGATAGATCGCATCCTCAACCCTGTTCACCATTTGGATGAGCATCTCTTGGAAAAATCTCATCTTGTCATCCAACGTATGGGCACTTTTCAATTCCATGTGCTTGCTCCTACTTCTTTATTTGATCTTTTGGATATCAACCGAATTTCCCTGAAATATATTCCTCTGTCTTCCTGTGGGTCGGATTGAGGAACAGTTGTTCGGTCGGCGCGTATTCCTGTAAATATCCGGTCCTCTGGTCATCCACCATGAAGAATGCGGTGTAGTCGGAGACACGTGAGGCCTGACCCATGTTGTGGGTAACGATGACGATCGAATACTCCTTCTTCAATTCAAGGATGAGTTCCTCGATTCTCCCGGTCGCAATCGGATCGAGGGCCGAGGCCGGCTCGTCCATGAGGATGACTTCGGGAGAGACTGCGATGGCTCGTGCGATACAAAGTCTCTGTTGCTGTCCACCACTGAGTCGCAGGGCATTCTGCTTGAGCTTATCCTTCACTTCATCCCAAAGGGCGGCATCACGTAGACTCTGTTCGACAAGCTGGTCGAAATCACCCTTGTAGCCGTTGATGCGTGCTCCCCAAGCAATGTTTTCGTAAATGCTTTTCGGGAATGGATTGGGTTTCTGGAATACCATGCCAATTCTTCTGCGGACCAATACGGGGTCGACTTGTTCATCATACAGGTTTTCTCCATTGAAATAGATCGAACCGTCCATGGTTGCTCCGGGAATCATATCGTTCATTCTGTTGATGCTTCTCAGGACGGTACTTTTTCCACATCCCGATGGACCGATGAATGCGGTGACGTGGTTCTCATATATTTCCAACGAGGCATCCTTCACCGCATGGAACGATCCGTAGTGGATGTTCACCTGTTCCAATTCCAACACCTTTCGTTTGGGTTGCAATACCTTCTGTGGTTCTTGTTTCGACAATGCTGCTGAGCTCATGCTTCCAACCTCTTCTTTCTTGCGATCTTGTCGCGGGTATAGATCGCCGCGCTGTTCATGACCAACAGGAGTATCAGCAGGGATACGATCGCGGCTGCGGCGATGTTCCTGTAGGCTCCTTGTGGTCGCGCGGACCATTGGTAGATTTGTATTGGCAAGGTGGTGAATTTGCTGAATATGCCCGAGGGGTCGACACTGATGAATGTCGATGCTCCAATCACCACCAGGGGAGCGGTTTCCCCCAAGGCCCTCGAGAGTGCGAGTATGGTTCCGGTGAGAATCCTATCGATGCTCACCGGTAGTACTTGGTACCAGATGGTTTGCCATTTGGTCGCCCCGATACCGTAGGAACTCATCCTCAATGAATCGGGAACCGCCTTGAGGGCTTCCTGGGTGTTGATGATGATGATCGGCAATACGAGCAGTCCCAAGGTGAGTCCGCCACTGAGTATGGTTCTTCCATTGGCCGTATTGTCGATTACATTGTTGAAGATGGAGCCACTGGTGATGGGTTCCATGGCACGGACGAATACTGCCAATCCCAGTAATCCGTAGATGATCGAAGGGACCGCCGAAAGGTTGAAGATGTTCAACTGTAGCATTCGATTGAGTCGGTTGTCCTTTGCATATTCCTGCAGGTAGATCGCCGCTCCCACTCCTATGGGGAATGCGAAGAGGAAGGTTATGAGGATGATCCACAGGCTTCCGAGCAATGCAGTACGTATTCCTGCCTTCAGTGGATCGGATGATTGGTCGGCGACAACGAATTCCGGTGTCAGCCAGCTTCTGAATACCATGTGGGATCGTTCGTTGGCTGCGGTGAAGGCCATCACCTCATCCTTGTGCATGAGGGACTCGGACAGAGTCCATGTCTTGAGGGCTTTCGGCTTGATGACATACTGTTCCACTAGAATTCGCAGGTCCTTGTCCGATCGCTTCAGAAGCGGTTGTTCGTATTCGACCCGCCTGAGGATTCCCGCCGAGAGTCGCTCTTCGGCTGCTGTGATGAGCTCGTCCCGTGTGAAATCCTCGAGCTTGTCCTTTCCTTCTACCACTACCGATGGATCGACTTCATTCAGTATCACGGTGTAGCCGAACACCGAATCGATGATGGATCCGATGAGCAGCATGAGGAACAGGACCGCCAGGGCGGTGGCGAATGTGAACACCACTTGCCATGCGATCCCAGCCCGTTTTCTTGCCTCCACGAGGTTCCTGATATCCTTGGCTTCTCCAAAGGCCGATGTGATTGCCATATTATTCATACTCCTGATGGAATTTGTTCGATATCTTCCGACTGATGAGGTTCAATGTGAAGGTGATGATGAACAACACCAAACCGAGGGCGAAGATGCTGTTGTAGTCCACCGAGTTGTAGCTCACATCGCCTCCACTGATCCTCACAATATAGCCTGTGATGGTTTCGGCGGCTTCGAACGGGTTTGCAGTGAGATTCGGTCCAGCTCCAGCTGCAAGCGCCACCACCATGGTTTCACCAATCGCACGGCTGAGTGCGAGTAGGAAGGTAGCCGAAAGTCCGCTGAGTGCCGCCGGAATGACCACCTTGAAGGTGGTTTCCAATTTCGTTCCCCCGAGGGCATATGAGGCCAACCTCAGCTCCTTGGGGACTGCTCCGATCGCGTCTTCGGCCATTGTGGCGATCATGGGCAATACGAGTATGCCTATCACCAGGCCTGCACTGGCTGTGTTGTAGATCTCCACGACTCCTTCTCCGAATATCGAGCGAAGCAAGGGTGTCATGAAGGTGAGTGCGAAATATCCGTAGACGATGGTGGGGATACCTGCGAGCACCTCAAGCACCGGTTTCAGTATTGCTCTTGTGCGATCCGATGCGTATTCACCGAGATAGATCGCGACACTCAAACCCACAGGTATACCGAGCGACATGGCGATCACACTGGTGGTCAAGGTGGCATTCAATAGTGGCAAGAATCCAAACTTGTCAATCATCGGTTGCCATTCCTTGCCGGTGAGAAATCCCCAAACATTGACGGCAGGATCTCTGAAGAATAGGTAGGATTCCATGATGAGGATCACTGCGATTCCAAGTGTGATCACAATCGAGATCAATGCGAACAAGAACATGATGGTCTGTGGTATGAGGGATGATATCCTGGATCTTCTCGACAAGCTGGTCATGTCCACCTCCTCATTCAGTTATTTCTGCAGGCGGGGTTGTATCCCCCACCTGCGTATGTGGTTGCACTAGATACGTCATATCTTGGTACCACTTTACATTCCCATCGCTTCCAACCAGGCTGCACGTCCTTTCTGGATGGCTTCCTTGTTGGCTGGGAAATACCCCACTCCCACCACTTCCTCGTTCACGTAGCTGAGGTAAAAGTCGATGAATGCCGCGACTTGTGGCTTTTCGTTCATGATGGTGGCATCCGAGTAGATGAACAGCGGTCTCGCCAGAGGATAGGTTCCGTTGTCGACGTTCTCCGCACTGGCTTGGACTCCCTCGATATCCACGATGTGCAGGGCTTCGGCATTCTCGGCGTAATAGGCATATCCGAAGAATCCGATCGCATATGGGCTTCCCTCGATTCCCTGTACGAGGATATTGTCGTCCTCACTCATCTGCAAATTCGAGGCGGCCAACAAGGGCTCGACCTGCTTGTTGAAGACCTCTTCGGCGAAGTAGTCGAAGGTTCCGCTGTCGGTACCCGGTATGAATCGCTGGATCGGTTGGGCAGGCCAGGAGGGATCAACATCGGACCACAACTGTGCAGTGCTGAAGATTTGGCCAAGTTGCTGCATGCTCACGTTCTTCAGGAAGGTGTTGTCACTGCTGACGGTTACCGCAAGCGCGTCCGTTCCGACACGGAATTCGATCGGGTTGCGTCCGATTTTCTTCGCGTTCTCGATTTCGGCGGGTTTGATGGCGCGGCTGGCGTTGGCGATATCGGTCTCACCGGCTACCGTGAAGCGTTCGAATCCGGCTCCGCTACCGATGCTGTCGATGGTGATGGTTCCCGAATACCCCTCTTCCTTGAAGCGTTCGGCCATCCTTTCGCTGAGGGGAAATACTGTCGAGCTACCGGCGGTGATAATGTTTCCGGTGACCTTGATGGGATTCACTCCGGGTAGTCCTTCGACCGAGGGTCCTTCCATCCATGCCAGTGGATTCTCTTGTGTTGCTTGTGTGGACTCTTTGCTTCCTCCCGCCATCAGGGGCAGGACTACCATGATTGCGAGCAACAGTACGATGATTCGTTTCGTCATATATTCCTCCATTCGGATTATGATGGACCCAAGGTAGGAAAAAGATGTGAGAAAAGTGTTACGACAGTATGAGAAGTGTGTGATATGCAAGAAGTGTCGAAACCCTTACCTATGCCAAGCGTTTGTGATACTATGGCGCTGTTCGGTGAGGTACAGGAGGAAACAATGGTACATACGAGGTTGCATGACCTGAATGGGCTGGACATCGAGAATATGAAGCGACAGTTCTTCAAAGGGTTGAAGTCGCTGGGAAAACGTTCACGAGTATTGCTCATTCCACCCGACATCACCCGTTTGCATGGTATGGGTGGAATTCTTGCGGTATGGGCTCTCGAGTATTATGGTGAGTCGGTCAAGGCAATACTACCTGCACTCGGTACCCATGTGCCGATGACTCCACAAGAGATCGACACGATGTATCCTGGGGTCGACCATTCCCTGTTCGTTCATCATGACTGGCGCAATGACATCGTCACTTTGGGAACCGTTCCCGCAGATTTCATCGAGAAGGTTTCCGAGGGCCGCCTCTCCTACTCCTGGAAAGCCCAAGTCAACAAGTTGTTGGTTTCGGGAGGGTTTGATCTGATCCTCTCTCTGGGACAGGTCGTTCCCCACGAAGTGATCGGTATGGCCAACCATACCAAAAACATCTTTGTGGGCACCGGTGGAGTGGAAGGTATCAACAAGAGCCACTACCTTGGTGCGGTGTATGGAATGGAGAGGATCATGGGACGTGCGGACAGTCCTGTGAGGGCTGTGTTGGATTATGCCCATACGCAGTTCGCCAAGGATTTGCCTATTGTATTCGCACTTACCGTGGTGGGCAGGGATGCGGGTGGAAAGATGAGACCGATGGGTTTGTTTGTCGGCGATGACCGTGCTTGCTTCGATGAGGCGTGCGAAGTGTCGTTGAAGGCCAACTTCACAATGGTGGACCGCCCTCTCAAGAAGGTGGTCGTGTATCTCGACCCGGGAGAATTCAGATCGACTTGGTTGGGAAACAAGAGTATCTACCGTACCCGCATGGCGATTGCCGATGGAGGGGAATTGGTGGTCTTGGCTCCTGGAGTGCATGCATTTGGCGAGGATAAGGAAATCGATCGTTTGGTTCGCAAGTACGGATATCGTGGCACACCGACCATATTGGATGCGGTTGCCCACAACGACGATCTGAAGGAGAATCTCAGCGCGGCGGCCCATCTGATTCATGGTTCTTCCGAAGGGAGATTCACCATCCGTTACTGTGCCGGAGGACTTTCACAGGAGGAGATCGGGCAGGTCGGATACCTTTTCGGTGAACTTGAAGAATTCAATGAGCGCTATATGGCCGAAGGAATGTCCGATGGTTGGAATTCCACAGCCGATGGCGAAGAATACTATTTCATTTCGAATCCTGCGGTCGGTTTGTGGGCTCACGCCGATCGTTTCAACCAGTAGCAACGATTTATTCTGGATATATACCAAACGGAAACCACAAGGAGATCTGCAAATGGGAAAGAAAGCTGACATCGGTTTGATAGGATTGGCTGTGATGGGGCAGAATCTGGTGCTCAATATGAACGACCATGGATATACTGTCGCGGTGTACAACAGGACCGTATCGAAGGTTGACGAGTTTCTCGAAGATGCGGCGAAGGGAAGGGAAACTATCATCGGAACACACTCCATGGAGGAGTTCATCGATGCGCTCGCCAAGCCTCGCAAGGTGATGCTCATGGTGAAGGCTGGAGAGGTGGTGGACAAGTTCATCGAACAGGTGCTTCCACATCTTGAAGCCGGTGATGTGATCATTGATGGAGGCAATTCGCACTTCCCAGATACCAATAGAAGAACGAGGGAACTTCGTGGGAAGGGTATCCTCTACATCGGTACCGGAGTGAGCGGTGGCGAGGAGGGTGCAAGGCGCGGACCTTCCATCATGCCGGGGGGGAACAAGGATGCATGGCCTCTGGTGAAGCAGATCCTCCAAGACATCTCGGCCAAGGTCGAGGATGGGAGTCCTTGTTGCGATTGGGTAGGTGAAGATGGTGCGGGCCACTATGTGAAGATGGTACACAATGGTATCGAGTATGGTGACATGCAGATGATCTGCGAGGCATACGATCTGTTGCACCAGGGTCTTGGTCTCGACCATTCCCGATTGCACGATATCTTCGCCAAGTGGAATGAGGGTGAACTGGATAGTTACCTCATTGAGATCACCCGCGATATCATGAAGACTCTGGATGCGGATGGCCAACCGTTGGTCACCAAGATCCTCGACAAGGCAGGTCAAAAGGGCACCGGCAAATGGACGGGTATCAGTTCGCTTGAATTGGGTGTTCCCGTCACCTTGATCGTGGAGGCGGTCTATGCCCGCTGCGTTTCGGCTTTGAAGCAGGAACGTGTCGAAGCTTCCAAGATCATTGGAGGTCCCGTGAAGAAGATCGAAGGTGATGCCGCTGCGATCATTGAGGATGTTCGCAAGGCTCTGCTTGCCTCGAAGATCGTCAGTTATGCGCAAGGGTATATGCTGATGAGGGAGGCCGCCAGGGAGAATGGGTGGGATCTCAACTATGGTGGTATCGCACTCATGTGGCGTGGCGGGTGCATCATACGCAGTGTGTTCCTCGGTAAGATCAAGGAGGCCTACGAAAGGAATCCGCAGCTGAACAATCTGCTGATCGATCCGTATTTTGTGCAGGTGATGGCCGATTGCCAGGATGCATGGCGGAGGACCATTTCGCGTGCGGTGACGGCAGGGATTCCGATGCCGGCGATGTCGAGTGCGATCAGTTTCTTCGACAGTTATCGTAGCGAGAGGCTTCCGGCCAATTTGTTGCAAGCACAGCGCGATTACTTCGGTGCGCATACCTATGAACGGGTGGACAAGAGCGAGGGTGAATTCTTCCATACCAATTGGACGGGTACGGGCGGCAATGTAGCCTCCTCGACGTATCAGGTGTGAACCAGGGAAAAACAGCACATTCTCCACACTTCCCTGCACGGGAGGTGTGGGAATTGCGCCTGTGGTGTGAATGCTCCTTGCATACGTGCACATACGATGTCGTTTCCGGTGATTTTCGGATGGTACGAAACAGTGTGGTCGAGTGTGGGGAACGTACCAAAACCTCTTCAGATAATTAATTTCAGCATTTATACTTATAAAAGTTTTAAAAAACAAATCCCCAGTATATTGACAACGGGGAACAAATGCCCTACAAGTATCGCGTGTTTGCAGTAGTTTCCCGCCTCCAAAAGAGGAGCGGGCAACACTGTTTCAAGGAGGAAAGGGAAAGAGATTGAAAGGTTTCGACGTCACGGTAAGGGACGTATCCAGGGCGTATGGTGATTTCAAGGCCCTCGACAACGTGAGTATTGCTATCAGGAAAGGAGAGTTCTTCTCCCTTCTCGGACCTTCCGGATGCGGAAAAACCACCCTTCTTCGCATCATCGCCGGATTCGATTCACCCGATTTGGGTACAGTGTTGCTTGATGGAAGGGATATCCTGCCTCTTCCTCCCGACAAACGCCAGGTGAACACGGTGTTCCAAAGTTATGCCCTCTTTCCACACCTCAGTGTGTATGAGAATGTGGCGTTTCCCCTACGTTTGAAAAAACTCCCCAGTTCCCAGATCGATGCCAAGGTGAGGGATTATCTCCATCTGGTCCAGCTCGATGCACATGGGGACAAGAAGCCCAGCATGCTCAGTGGTGGACAGAAGCAGAGGGTGGCGATCGCACGGGCACTCATCAATGAGCCGAATGTGTTGTTGCTCGATGAGCCGTTGTCGGCATTGGACGCGAAACTGCGTCAGAATCTGTTGGTCGAGCTTGATCATCTGCATGATCAGATCGGTATTACTTTCATATATGTCACGCATGATCAGAGCGAAGCGCTTTCCGTAAGTGACAGGATTGCGGTGATGAACCAGGGTAAGGTGTTGCAGATCGGTACTCCCTATGAGATTTATGAGAGTCCGGCCACCGATTTCGTGGCACGATTCATCGGTGAAACAAACCTGTTTCCCGCCACTGTGGTCTCCTGTGTCCCGTATGCCGATTACTATATGACCACTCTCGATATTCCTGCCTTGGGATCGGAGATCAAGGTGACCGATTACGACAATCTTCCCGAGGGACAGAGGGTTTCCTTCACAGTCCGACCGGAGAAGCTGAAGATCACCGGTGAGGTTCCATCCAAGGTGGGCAAGGATATCAATTTGTTCAAGGGTGTGGTCGAGGAACCGGTCTACAGTGGATTCCAATCGAAATACTATGTGAGTCTGGAAAACGGTACGGTGGTAAAGGTGATCCAGCAGCATGCGAATTATATGGATGAGGGTCCGGCCATCGCTTGGAAGGATCAGGTACATGTCTCCTGGAGTGCCGAAGACGGTTATATCGTCGAGGTGGTGGATTCATGAACAGCCATTCCAACCTGAAGCGGGGTCGGAGGTTGGGGATCACCTACTCCGCTCCCATGGGTGTGTGGCTTACCGTGTTCTTCCTGGTTCCGTTGGGAATCATCATCCTCTACAGTTTCTTGAAGAAGGGACTGTATGGTGGTGTGGAGGGGGAATTCTCACTTGTCGCCTATACCCAGATGCTCAATCCCAATTTCCTTAGGGTGTTCTTGCGGACATTGTGGGTAACCGTGCTTTCCACATTCGCCACCATCCTGCTGGCTCTTCCTTGTGGCTATGCGATGGCAAGAAGCAGGCATCAGTTGTTGTGGCTTGGTCTTGTGATCATTCCCTTCTGGACGAATTCTCTTATCAGGATCTATGCATGGATCGCCATACTCTCCAGCGAAGGATTCTTGAATGAGACGTTGAAGGCTTTGGGGATCATCGGTGAAAGTCTTCAACTCATCTACAATCAGGGTGCGGTGATCACGGTGCTGGTGTACATGTATATTCCATTCGCCATTCTGCCACTGTTCACCACCATCGACAAATTTGATTTCCAATTGCTCGAAGCTGCCCGGGATTTGGGAGCTTCGAAGCCCGAATCCATCTTCAAGGTGCTTGTGCCGAATATTCGTAGTGGCATTGTGACGGCTGTGATCTTCACATTCATTCCTATCTTCGGTGCCTATACCGTGCCTCTGTTGGTGGGTGGTAAAGATTCCTATATGATTGGGAACATCATAGTCGATCAGGTGACGAAAACCCGCAACTGGCCCCTGGCATCGGCATTCAGTCTCGTTATCACTTTGGTAAGTACCGTGGGTGTGGTGTGGATGCTGGTATCCACTGCCAATGAACGATCGAGAAATAGAAGTGAGAGCAAAGTGGCCGATCCTACCGGAGGTGTGGTATGAGGTATCGTTTTGAACCTTCTCGGTTGACTGCCACACCGAAGAATACGGTGGGACCCTACAAGACTCCCAAGCACCAAGTGTTCACCGACCATCGCAGCTTTGGTTTCTCCAATGTGATGTTGGTGCTTGTCATCCTGTTTCTCTTCTTGCCATTGTTTGTGGTGGTCCTCTACTCGTTCAATGCTTCCAAGGGGATGAGGTGGGGCGGTTTTTCCTTGGAGTGGTATGCCAAGTTGTTGTTCGATTCGGATGAATTGTGGCGAGCGTTCGGCAACAGCGCCATCATTGCTATCACCAGTGCGCTGGTGGCGACACTGCTTGGATCATTGGCTGCGGTGGGGGTCAAATGGTATCGTTTCAAATCACGCAATTATATCCAGGTGTTGAGTTTTCTTCCCATGGTGTTGCCCGAGGTGATCATCGGTATTTCGATGCTCATATTCTTTACCGCGGTGAAGATTCCATTGGGGATGTTCAGTATCTTTGTTGCCCATGCGACATTCAACCTCCCGTTCGTGTTTCTCCTGGTTTCAGCGCGGTTGGACGAGTTCGATTTTTCGGTGATAGAAGCTGCCCGCGATCTTGGAGCTACCGAACGGCAGACGCTCATGAGGGTGATCATACCGTCCATCATGCCGGGTGTGATGTCGGGGATGCTGATGGCGATCACCATGAGTCTGGAGGACTTCGTCATCACGTTCTTTGTGTCGGGACCAGGTTCCACCACCCTACCCTTGTATGTCTACTCGATGATCCGGTATGGAGTGTCTCCGGTGATCAACTCACTTTCCTTGGTGCTCATTCTCAGCATCATGGTGTTGGCGTTGGTGTTCCGAAGATTTCTCAAGACGATTGCCGCTTCACGGTAATCTTGTAGTTCGTTTCACACCGACCCGGGGGATGGCCGGTATGGTTGGCCCGGGCGTATTGCTACCCTCCAAGGAGGAGCTTCCATGAAAATTTCCATCATGTCCAAACGACTGTTGTGTGTGATCGGCACGGTGATGCTGTTGTCGATGCTGTTTTTCGCTTCCGGATGTAAGAAGGAGGAGACCGCGTCGGGATCAACCGACAAGACCCTTTATCTCTACAATTGGACCTATTATACTCCGGAATCGGTGATCGAGAAGTTCGAAAAGGAGTTCGGTGTGAAGGTGGTGCTCGACTACTTTGCATCGAATGAGGATATGTTCGCCAAGTTGAAGGCTGGTGGAAGCGGTTACGATATCGTGTTCCCTTCCCAGGATTACACTTCCATCATGATGCATGAGAAGATGTTGTTGCCGATCGACAAGAACAGGATTCCCAATCTCAAGTATATCGATCCGATGGTGTTGGAGAAGGCTACCTATGATCCCGACATGTCGTGGTCGGTTCCCTATTTCATGGGGGCGAGCGGTATCGCGGTGAACACCACCAAGGTGTCCGATTATGAGAGGAGTTGGAACATATTCGCCGATGATCGATTGGCAGGAAGAATGAGCATGCTCGATGATATGCGCGAGGTGATGGGTGATGCGCTCGCATACTTGGGGTATTCGGTGAATTCCACCGATGATGCCGAGCTTGCGGAAGCGCAACGGTTGGTAAATGACAAGTGGAAACCGAATCTGGTGAAGTTCGATGCCGAAGGTTTTGCCAAAAGCTTCTCCAGCGGTGAGTTCTGGGTTGTCCAAGGGTATGCGGAGGCGGTCTTCGAGGAGTTGGAGAGTTCACGTTGGGATGAGGTGGACTTTTTCCTTCCTCCCGAAGGAGGACCGATGTATCTCGACTCGATGGTGATTCCCAAGGGTGCGAAACATGTGGAGTTGGCCCATGAGTTCATCAATTTCATCCATCGTCCCGAAGTGTATGCCGAATTCCTCGATCGTTTCCATTTCCCCGCTTCGGTGCACACTGAAGCCGGTGCGCTCATGACGGTGGAGCCTTTTTATGAGGGAAAGGATCTGGCGAACTATGAATTGAAGAATGATCTCGGTGCCGATTTGGAGAAGTACAACGAAATTTGGCAGAGCATCAGATACGTCGATTGAAGTGAACATATAGCAACACCCGCGGATTGGTGCGCCGAACGTGGCCACCAATCCGCATACTCAATCCAACAACAAGGACATCACCACCGCATCATAATACGAAGAGCCCTCCAGGAATGCTCGTGAGACGACCGCTTCCCTGGAAAACCCGAATGATTGGTAGAGTGATATCGCTTCTCGGTTTTCGCCATGCACGCGCAAGGTGATTCGTTTGATGCCTGCATACACTGCCCAATTGACCATCCGTTGCAACAGTGCGGTACCTATACCATTCCTTCGCCATCGTTGATCCACCATCAGGCTGAATTCACCGGCATGATAGGTACGTCTCCGCTCTCCTGCGGTAAATGCCAAGAGTCCGACCAATCCCACATGTTCCATGGATGCTCCGAGATAGAGCTTGCGATCCGATTTCGCGTAATGGGAAAGGATCATCTTTTCATCGGTCAATCCGATTCCCAGTCCTTCTTGACCAATTTCCAAAAATGGTGTTCCTCGTGCGATGTTTTCCACAAGCGAGAGTACTTCCTGTGCATCGTTGGAATTCATTTCGCGTATCACCACAGGTCGTGGAAGCGGTGTGCGCCTTTGGGGTATCTCCCCAATTGGAACATGGGGAGGTGCCGTACCGATTCCCAAACCCATGCAGAGGAGATCGAACGGTTCCCCATTGATGACGAGGGCCCGTTTGAGCAGGCCTTCTTCAATGAATCCATAAGTTTGGTAGAGTCTGATCGCACGGTGGTTGTCACTTCTCACCTCAAGGTTGATCTTTGTGATGTTGGAATTTTCCGCCCATTCGATCATGGCGGCAAGCAGTGCACGTGCAATACCTTTTCCCCAATGTTCACGATCGACCGTTATTCCGAATTCTCCCGTATGGGCACTTTTCGGTCGTTTGCCACCCATGAAGGTGAGGTTGCCCACTATATTGCCCTCGATCATGGCAAGAAGTGCAAGTGAGTTTTCGGAGGCTTCCAAGGTATCCAGGAAATGGTGTTCATTGGCGAATGCGTCGGTCTCATCCGCTTCGAATGTCAAATTGTCCGACTGCGTGGTGACCTTACACAGGTATGCGACCAAGGCTTCGGCATCATCGCCCACCGCTGAACGGATCACGGCAGGTGTGGATGGTATCGGGATCGGGTTCCCCAGCTTTGCCATAGGTTACCTCAAACAAGGACTTCAATGTGCCGTCAAGGCGGCTTCGGCGAGATGATCGATGGTAGCGACCAGTTGTTCGATCACCGTATTTTCTATGAATCCGATCCCCTGCGGTTCGATTCCAGCGGCCCAATTGATCGAATAGACGATTCCGGCGAAATCGATGCCGGCCTCGTTCGCAAGGATGGTTTCAGTGGCCGCTGTCATTCCCACATGGTCGGCTCCCCATTTGCGGAACATCGCAATTTCGGCAGGCGTCTCCAAACGGGGGCCGTTGGTGCACACATAGGTGCCTTTCGGTGCCATCGATATGTGACGTTTCGCGGCTTCTTCAATTATCTTGGTACGGAGTTTCAGGTTGTAGGGTTCGTCCATCGGTATATGGCGGACTCCGGCTTCGCCTCCTGTGAAGAAGGTTGAGTTCCTTGATCCGCCGGTGAAGTCGATGAACTGGTCGATGAGGCCAATTTGACCTGGAGGGACGGTATCGGAGATCGAACCGACTGCGTAGATTCCGATGGCTTGGGTTATTCCCAGTTGCCAAAGTGCCGCAATATTGGCCCGGTAATCGATCAGATGGGGGGGTACGGTGTGTCCCTCACCATGTCGCAACAAGTGGTGGATGGTATGTGTTCCCATTTCCCGCTTGTATACCACTACGGTTCCATACGGAGTTTGGACTTCCAACCGTGTCGCCTCGTGGCTTGCCATGCCCTGACATCCGGTTCCTCCGATAACAGCCGTTTTCATGTTGGCGTTCCTCCATTCATATCATGTGCGGTAGGCTTTTCCGATTTCACTCGGCTTGTACCATCCCTTGGGAGTGATGATGCCTTCGACGAATTCGTTCCGTATGATGTCGAAGGCCGGATAGCGTCCCTTGAGGGTCGCCAAGGTGGTGGGAGCGGAACCACAGCGGAGGACTTCATTTCCGTCACGCTCCTCCATCACGATGTCGTCCCTTGTCGCCTTGGTCGGATCGGGTGACATTGCGAATACATGGTAGGGGATGTGGTAATGTCGCGCGCATATGGCGTTGGCCAATGTGCCGACTTTGTTCACTACCGTTCCATCCATCGTCACCAGATCGGCCGCACTCATATAGATTCCGATTTCGGAGGTTTCCATAAAGTGGGCTCCCATTCCATCGGTGATCACGAATACCTCCAAACCCATGGCTTGTAGTGAGGGTGCGGTGAGTCTTGCTCCCTGCAGGTAGGGACGGGTCTCCGGTACATAGACGGTGAACCGTTTCCCTTCCTGTGTTGCTTTGGCCAGGCTCAACAGAAAGGTGTGCTCGGCGAAGCAGGTGGTGAGGATACCCGTACCATCCGGTATAAGGTGGCTGCCGATGTCACTCATCATATCGTAATCGGCGTCGAAGGACGCTTCCTTCCGATCTATGATTTGGTCGACGTAGCCGACCAGATCATCGGAGTGGACATCCCTCATGCCGTCGCATACGTACCATTGGCCGATTTCTGCGACCAATTCCTGTAGTGTGCGGGCCATTGTGGTATTCGTCGGTCTAGTGGCTTTGAGTGTGTTGGCCACTTCGATGAACACGTTCGGTTTGTCGGGTAATTCTCCATGTTGTATTTGTCGAGCCACAAAGCGGAGTGTGGTCATTGCCACCTGCAATGGGCCTCCTCCTTGGGTGACCATGTCACGAATCGCTTTGGCGATATCGTCGACGGTTCGGCATGCCACATGGGTCAATTCCCAGGGATATTTCCTACGGTCTCCCACCAGCAGAAGATTGTCTTCGATGCGTGCGATGTGTTCCCGTTTCAAAAGAGGTGGAAGATATGATTCGATATCGACGGTTTTCTTCAATCCCAAAATCCTTCATGGTCGGCGGCGATACGTGTTTCGAGATCGGCATCCTCAACTGGTCCCACCACCACGATGTCCTTCTGTCCCCGTTCCAACACTTCCCTACAGGGGAGGCTGAAGGTGGGATTCTCGGGATTGTCGCCTGTCATCTCGAGAAGCCGATGTTCAGTGAGTCCGTAGACAAGTTTTCCCACATTCGCCCAATAGAGTGCGCCTGTACACATCGCGCAGGGTTCGATACTGGTGTAGAGGCTACAGCGTGCCAAAAATTCTCGTTCATAGGTCCGGGATGCTTTCATCAGCAGCATGGTTTCGGCATGGGCACAATCGTTGTGTCCGGTGACGACTTCATTGGGTTGTTCCATTAGAATATTTCCCTGGGCGTCGGCAAGGAGGGCTCCGAAAGGATGGTTTCCCCCCTTTCTCGATTCGGTGGCAATTCGTGCTGTTTCGTACAACAGTTCGATATCTTTCGCGGTAGGTTCGGTGGTGATCACGCTCATTTCATTCTCCCATTCCACATGTTCATGTGTGGTTCACCTTATCACAGTCGGCAATGATGAAAAAGCTGTTTCCGTGGCATCTTTTGCAGGTTGCGATTATCTTGGTTGAACTACTCCTTATGGTATTTCCAGCCTCAATGGGTATATGGTGGAACTCCATGACTTTTATTGTTATACTACAGGTACGTTCGATGAGTGAATAAGAGGACAGAGAGATGCACTTCAATGAAAAGATCAATCTTCTGATGAAGATGGCCAACACCACCAATACCAAACTTGCCGAGGCTCTGGGAATAGACCCTTCTTTGGTGAGCAGATGGAGGACCGGTGCTCGGGAACCGGGTGATGATTCACGTTATATCCAGCTCATTGGTGTGTATTTCGCTTCCCAAGCTCGACAGGATTTCCAGAGGGTCGCCCTGTTGGAACTCACTGGACACCAGATGGAGGACAAGAATGTCGCCGAAGCGACGATCGCCACCTACTTGACCCGTTGGCTTTCCAATGAATCGAAGATCAGGACCGAGTCGATACAGGTTTTGTTGGACAGTATCGGATCGGCTGGAAATGCACCCCACTCCATTCCCGACATTCCTCTTCCCCCAGAGCCGGAAGGCAATGTGATCGAAACCCAAGCCTTTTCGGGCAATGAGGGGTTGCGTTCGAGTGCCACCAAGTTGTTGTTGAAGGCGCTCCACTCTCCTTCCGCCCATCCCCGCTTGTTGTTGTATAGCGATGAGTCGATGCGTTGGATCACCGAGATTCCCGAGTTTGCGAAGTTGTGGTTCCTTCTTATGAGCAAGGGTATCCGAAGGGGCATGACCATCGAGGTCATCCATACTTTGTCCCGTGACAGCAATGAACTTGCCGATGCGGTCCAGCGCTGGTTGCCGTTCTACATGACGGGAGCGATTGTGAGCCATTACTATCCTGAAAAACGCGATGATATGTTCAACCATACCTCATTTGTGCTCGAGGGGGAGGCTGCGGTCTTTTCCACCAGTGTGAGGGGACAGAATCAAGAGGATATCCAGTACTTCTTCACCACAGAGGTGAACACGCTCGCTTCATTGTCCAATTCCTTTGAATCACAGTTGTCGTTGTGCAAGCCTTTGGTGAGAACGTTCACTGGTTCCAATACCCGTTCCTATATTGATGAACAGATCAAATTGTTCGCTTCAGGTGCGGGCAATGGTGTGGGTATGCAGAGCCTGCTTTTGAGTGGGATGCCGGTTTCACTACTCGATGACATGCTCAAGCGCAAGGGAATTGCCGATGAGAAGCGATTGGAGCTGTTGGAGGACCAGAGACAGCGACTCAAATTGATGCATACCCATATGAAACACAAGAAGTTCCAGATGGTGATCAGTCTTCCCCGTATCACCGATGTCTTGAAGGGTAAGGTTCCTGCGTTGATTCCCGAATTGTTGACCCAGAAACCGTTCAATTATCTTCCGATGGAGTATCATACCCATCTCATGGCGATCATCGACATTTTGAAGAAATATGAAAATCTGGAGATCTTCATTCTTCCCAACAAGCATATGTTGCATACTGTGCAGTTGTTTGCTGTTACCAATGGGGGCTTGTTGGTCCTGAAGCATCGCGATCCCAAGTTTGTGTTCATATCCGAGGAGAATGATCTGATCGGTGCGATCATCAGTTTCATCAATCAAGAATCCGCACGCATACCCAAGAGGGAGAGGAATCGTGAGTATGTGGTGGAAAAATTGCTGCAATTCGCAGAAAGGGTCGATGAGGGTTCCA
>CAYZJV010000028.1:0-35681 GCA_964478945.1 uncultured Spirochaetaceae bacterium
AACAATGATCCCCTCTCCTCCATTCTCGCAAGGGCATGGATGAGGTTCCCATAGCACGCGCTGCATGCTGAGGATGGTACGGTATGGGTTGCCAACGAATGTACCCTTCCTGTCGGCTTGGGCATCACGATGGCCGAATCGCTGTTCAGTTCCACGATATTCGCCGAATCGAGATCGGCCGAACCGACTCCCAGCCCGGCTGCGATTCCAATATACTCCACATCCTCGGTTGCGAACCCCATCAATACGGTTCCGAAGGTGTCGATGAGGACACTGTCCTGTCCCATGAACATCCTATTGGTGGTGACGGGATTGCCTCCCTCCTCGAAATCGAGGTCTCCATTGAGGCTGTCAACCAACACGAGATCGGCTTGTCGGATGGTGTTGAGTACCGCAATCGGATCATGCAGTCCCCAGGAGTGGAACTTTCGCTTCGATGCATCGCTGATGCACCCCTTCATGTTCTTGAGCGCACAAGTCATCGTGGTTTGGCAATGTCCCTTCAGGACGGGTAGGGAGATGAGGAAGTCGGCAGCCATGATAGATTCCGACATTTGCACTTCGAACCCGTGTGCGGTGATTTTCCGGTAGGAGTCCTGCTTCACATCGATCAGATCGATGCCATACTTTCCGACGAATCTGTCGTACCCATGGGCTTTGAAGGCCTGTTGGGTGCTTGCACCCACCCATGCGCTCTCTATGATGGCGATATCGTGAAAACCTTTCTCCTGGAGATACACGATACAGGTCTCGACGATCTCGGGATGGGTGGTCGCTCCCTCGGATGCAGGTGATGGGACCACAAGATTGGGTTTGAGTACGATCCTCGCATCCGTTGCCACAGTTTCCTCGATTCCACTTTTCTCCAGCAGCCTTCTGGTCATTTCCCGCGGATCGTTGCCATACATCATGATGATGTCGTGTTTCTTCATGGTCCCTCCGATAAATAGTGTACCAATTTATCCTGCTCTCTGGATAGAGTAATCCTGCTGCAAATGCTTTTCGAAGCCAACATCAAATGGTATAATGTTTTGAATGGGGAGTAGAATATCGATGTTGCGAAAATCAACAGTGAAGATCATGCTTTTCATCATTTTGGGTATCTCGAGCCTTGTGTTGCTTCCTCTGTTCGGAGAGGAACTTCCTGTGATACGCATATCCGTAGAGAATACCATCTCACATGTACAAACCAAAGCGGTGCAGCGATTCGCAACCAGTTTGGCAGCACGCCTGGACAATCGCTACGAAGTGCAATTCTTTCCTGCCGCGGCTTTGTTCAGCGACGCCGATGTATTCAGGGCGCTTGCCCAGGGAAAGGTTGAGATGGCGGTTCCCGGCACATGGCAGTTCGATCGTTATGTGCCACAAGTAGGGCTCTTTCTCCTTCCCTCGATGTATGGTCGGGATGCTTCATTCACCTATGGTGTCACCGAAAGCCCGATCGGTGCAAAGATTGTGGCGAATATCGAACGGGTATTGGATGTGAAGGTGGTCGGCAGGTGGATAGATCTGGGCCATACCCACATCTTCACCACCGGTGAGCCTGTTCGCAGGCCATCCGATTTCGTGGGAAAGAGGATCAGGGTGGCCGGGGGTCGGGGCAATGCCCTGAGGATAGAAGCCTTGGGAGCAAGTGCTGTCACGATACCTTGGCCCGATTTCCCGGCAGCACTCAAGGCAGGTACCGTAGATGGAGTGCTCACCTCCTATGAGACATTGGCAAGTGCCCGACTTTGGGAACGGGGTATCGGTGCTGTATATGAGGATAGGCAATATTTCGCCCAGTATGTTCCGATTGTTTCCCGTCTTTTCTGGGATCGAATTCCGGAGGATGTCCGCGAAATGATTGTGGATACATGGGAGAGTGTGGTGGACCAAGCCCGATTGGATGCTGCGATCGCCCAAGCTTCCTCCCGTGCGTTGATGATCAGAAATGGCATGACCATCACGATTGTTGGAGATGGACAATTGCAGAGTACTCGATCGGTGCTTATGGAATCCGAGCCGAGGATTGCATCAGTGATTGGAATTCCCTCCGATTTGTACCAAGAATTTTCCACATATGTACGCCGCAATGATATTCCCCACACGGTTGGTACACGATGATCCAAGAGAAGCACACACGACCGGACAGGCGGTATTATGTAAAGTTCCACATGTTTCCATTGGCACTGCTTATCCTGATCCTTCTTGTCACAGGAATACTCTTGGCGAACCAACGGGCCAATGAGTTGGAAGGAATCCGGGAACGGTTGCGTCTCCAGACAAACCTTCTGGCGGAAAAGATCTCCAGCAAACTCAATACCTACGAAATGTCCTTGATGCTGATGGAATCGGAATACCATACCAGAGGGAAAGAGGATCCACTCATTGGAAAAGTGCTTCAGCGACAGCTGCTGCTGCATGAAGAGGTGGAGGGGGTGTGTCTCATCACCGCTGACGGAACCATCGTTTTCAGCAGTTATTTCAATAAATCGGAATCCTTGGAGGAGGTGAAGAGATCGATACTCGATACCCACTTGATCCAGGGGATTCCCTTCGCATTGTCTTCCTTCACGGACCATGATGCCAAACATCTTGCCATAAGTCGTTCCCTTTTCTCTTTCGATGGTGGCGTGGAGGCAATTGTGTTGATGGTGGTGGAGACGCATCGGTTTTTCGGGCAATTGGATCTTTCGACGATTCCCGGTCTGACCTCGGCAGTGCTCTATGATTCGGGGGGAGAAGTGTTCGCACTCTGGTATGATCAGCAACAGGTGGGATTCGTACCCAACCCTGATTCTGTGCAGTACGTCGAACAATTGGAGGATTATGGTCCCGATCTTGCTTCCCTGAGCGAATCCGAACTACAAGGTGGATCCCGTGTCTTTATGGTCAAGGATTCCATGATCGCATTGTCGCAAACACCAAACTTCCCGATGACTTTGGGGATGCGGGTGCAGACCTATTCCGCGATGGCAGCCTTCGACCGTTCCGTGGTGATCAGCGTCACCATCATCGTAATGTTGATCGCAATCGCCTGGTTGCTGTATGACCGACTGATCAAGCAGACCAAAGCAAATGACCAGCTACATATGAGGATGGTGGACGACCTGTCGGTACAAGTACAGCGAAGGACAGCCGAATTGGAGCATCTGTTGGGAAGGGACAGCTTGACTGGGATCATGAATCGGCATCTGTGCAATGAGGAAATGGAAAAGGCCATACATCGGCATGATGCTGCGGACATCCCATTTTCCACCATCATGGTCGATATCGATGGATTCAAGCAAGTGAACGATACCCATGGACATCTTATGGGAGACAATATTCTCGTCCATATCACCGATACGATCGTACAATCGCTCGGGGAACACAATATCGTCGCACGCTGGGGAGGAGATGAATTGTTGATCCTCTTGCCCCATACATCATTGCAACAGGCGATCACATTGGCCGAAAACACATGTGAAGCGGTGGAACACAATCCCTATCGCAACGATATCCATTGCACCATAAGTCTGGGAGTGGCCGAACACCACAAGGGAGAAACAGCCACCGCACTCATCCACAGGGCCGATGAGGCGATGTACAAGGCCAAGTCTGCAGGAAAGAACAGGGCAATGGGTTCTGAATGATATATAATCTTTTTTAATATATATGTTTAGAAAGTATTATCCAGTGAATTTCAATTTTGTAAAATAATTCTTGACAACGTGCAAAGAGCTGTTAGTATTGTATGCATACGATTGCATGACGTTGTGTGGGTAGAGTAAGAGGAAGAACTGGTTCGTCGAGGTTGTTTTACGTTACGTTATGCATACGATTGCATAAGGAGCTGGCAGTGATCACATCCAAGGAATTGGCGAAATTGGCAGGGGTATCCCAATCAACCGTTTCACGGGCTTTGAACGACAGTCCATTGATCTCCGATGATGTGAAGCGGAAGATAAAGGAACTTGCCAAGACGCATCGGTTCGAAATGAATTCACAGGCAAAGAGTCTTAGGACACGACGTACCGACACCATTGGGATCCTTTTCCCAAGGTTTTTCATGAACCTCAGCACCAACCTCTACTTCACCCATATGTACGACTCACTGCAACGTGAACTCTCACAATATGATTATGATCTTCTGGTGGTATATGATGCCAAACACAAGGACCATCTGAGTCCTTTGGAAAAGGTCGTCAGAAGAAAGAAGGTCGACGGAATCATTTTGGTCAAGTCCGATCTGACTGGAGAGGAGCTTGATGTGCTCGACAGGAGTACCATTCCCTACGTATCGATTTTCTGTGATGATTTCCTGCCCAAGGGTAATGCCCAATACGCCATCAATACCTTCGACGGGGCAGTGTTGGCCGGTGAATATTTCTCCAAATTCACCGAACATGTTCCCCTGTTTTTCGGCTCCTTGATGGACAGCAAGGATTCGATGAACAGGTTGCATGGGTTTCAAAAGGGTCTTGGAACCTCAGATGATATCGAATCGGTGGTATGCGACATGTCGGTTCCCGCGGCCTATGGGGCGGTGATGTCCAATGCGTCCCTTTTTCAAAGGAAGCGAGCGGTGTATGTGTACAACGACATGATGGCATTCGGAATGTTGATGGCCTTGAAGGATCTGCGGATTTCCGTACCGAATCAAGTCCAGTTGATCAGCAATGATGATATACCGTTGGCCGGTTGGGCAAAACCACAACTCTCGACTTTGCGCTTTCCCACCAAACCCTTGATTGAAATTGCTTGTAGGAGACTGGTGCGCGAGATAGTCAGTGGAACGTTGGAGAAGGAAAATACAGCGCTTTCCCCTGAACTGATCCTCAGGGGCACCACATTGTAGCAAATGGTTACAAAGGTATCCGGACCCGATATGGGTTCGCGGACCTTCGAACAATAACAGGAGGAATGTTATGAAAAAACGAACATTGCTGACTTTGGTGCTTGCCGTGGTAATGATCATGACGAGTGCCAATCTCTTTGCCGGTGGTTCCGCCGAAGCGGAAGGTCCGGTGAAAATCCGTGTGGGCACCATGCCCAACCACATTGGTGTTCCCATCCAGTACGCTGCCGAACAGGGCTTGTACAAGGAAGCTGGGCTTGATGTGGAAGTCATCCTGTTCCCGACCGGAGCACCGATCAATGAGGCCTTGTCGGCTGAAAAGATCGATCTTGCAGGTAGTGGAATGGCCTCGGTCTTCGCTCTCGCTTCGGGCGATGCCTACTGGTTGGGTGATTATGTGAAGACGGTCGCAGGGTTGGGAGTCTACGTGAGACCCGATAGTCCTGTGCTGAAGGAGAAAGGCAACTTCCCCGGTAATCCCGATGTCTATGGTAGCAAGGATACGGTGAAAGGCTTGGTTATCCTCGGTGCGCTTGGAACCTCTGACCAGTTCGAAGCAGTCGCTTGGGCACAAGGATTCGGATTGACCGGAAATGACATCCAAATGCTGAACATGGACCGTGGTCCCGCAGTCCAGGCCTTCAAGACAGGCCAGGGAGATGCGATCGCATGTGGTGGACCTCCATACAACTATGAGCTGGAGGAGGCTGGATTCGTGCTCGCAGCCGGACTCACCGCAGTATCGGGAATGGATATCGCCGACGGAATGCTGGGTAGAAAGAAGTTTATCGATGCGAATCCCGAAGAAGTGAAAAAGTTTGTCGAGATCACCTACTCGGTGATCGACCAATTGTATGCGTCGGATGAAATGCTCGCCGATTTCGCGATGGATTTTTACAACGACAACGGAAAGAACTACACAAAAGAAATGATGTATGGTGAAATCAACGATAAGGACTATATCGGTAAGGAAACCATTTCCTCACCCGATTATCGTTTCGGATCCACGATGGTCGGTATGGGTGGCTTCTATGTGACCGATGGAAAGATCGAGCCTGAATTGGAAGACAACATCTATGCCAGTCTGAGACCCGATTTCCTCGAAGAAATCTATGGAATCAACATAACCAAATACACCGGCAAGTAGTGGTTGTTGAGAAGATCACCGCAAGTCGATTGGACCTTCCTGGTCCGATCGCTTGCGGGTTGTGCAAGGATACTATCCATGAATCGAAAAAATCTGTTGCATTTGCTGTTGTCTCTGGTATCGGTGATGGCGTTCATAGGCATCTGGTATTTCTTCACCGCGGTGTTGAAGGTGGTGCCGTCCAACACATTGCCCGATCCAGTAAAGGTGTTCACCTCATTCATCAAGAAATTCTACACGGAGAATCCCGATGGAGCCACGTTGTTGGAACATACCGCCGCAAGTCTGCAAGTAGCCCTCACCGGTTACTTCTATGCTCTGGTGATTGGGATACCATTGGGTATCATGATGGCGTGGAACAAATATGTGGATAGGTTCGTGAGGCCTTTGTTCGATTTGTTGAAGCCGATTCCCGGTGTCGCTTGGATTCCGTTGATGATCGTGATCTTCGGACTGGGAATCGCCTCCAAGGCAGCAGTGGTATTCTTCTCCGCGGTCGTACCGTGCGTACTGAATTCCTACACGGGAATCAAACAGACCAGGGATGTCCATATCTGGGTTGCACGTACCTTCGGTGCTACGAATCCCCAAAAGCTGTTCACCATCGCAATACCGACAGCTCTTCCACATATCCTCACAGGTGTGAGGGTCGCACTTGGAGCCGCCTGGGTGGCAATCGTCGCAGCGGAACTGTTGGGAGCCACAAGGGGCTTGGGATTCATGATACAACAATCCCGGGGAATCTATCGAACGGACATCATCATCGTGGGAATGCTGGCCATCGGCATATGTGGAGGCATCCTCACCACGATTCTCACCTTCATCGCGAACGCATTGCTCAAGGGGAGGAGATAAATGAAAGGTATACTCAGAAATTTCGCACACAACAGCATGTATGCCATCATCTCCATCGTGTCCTTCTTGATACTGTGGGCGATCGGTGTCCATTACTCCGAGATCAAAATCGTTATGCCCGGGCCTTGGGAAGTCATCAAAGAGTTCGTGGACAGCTTCATCAATCCTGTGGGCCGACATACCATGCCACTTCATATCCTTTACAGCCTGATGCGCGTGGTTCCCGCCTACTTGGTCGGCAGTGTGTTCGGGATCGTGCTGGGTATTCTCATGGGATGGTTTCGTCCTGTGAATTCAATCTTTCGTCCTATCTACGAATTGATTCGTCCGATTCCTCCGATCGCTTGGATCCCGATATCGATTGTGTGGTTCGGAATCGGAGAAGGATCGAAATGGTTTTTGATATTCCTCGCAGCCTTCGTACCGGTCACACTCAACTCGATATCGGGAGCCAAATCGGTCGATCCCCTGCTCATCAAATGCGGACAGATGTTGGGAGCATCGAAAAAGTATATTTTCAAATCGATCGTATTGCCGTTTTCGGTTCCCTATATCTTCAGTGGGCTGCAGGTCGGTTTGGCTGGATCCTGGGCAACGGTGGTCGCGGCGGAGATGATCAGATCAACCGAGGGTGTGGGATGGATCATCATCTCCAGTATGGATACCAACGATGTGACACAAAGTCTCGTGGGTATCATGGGAATAGGAATCGTGGGGTTCCTTCTCGCTACGATCATGAGGAAAGTGGAGGACAAGCTATGCGCATGGACAAGAAGGGAAGTGTAGACACCGTGATCGAATGCCGGCACATATCCAAGGAGTTCACTTCCAAGCGAGGTACCGCCAAAGTATTGGAGGACATCTCACTCCAAGTCAGGAAGAATGAATTTGTGGTGTTGTTCGGTCCCGGCCAATGCGGAAAGACCACCTTGATGAATGTCCTGTCCGGGCTGGATGGAGCAACCAAGGGAACCGTCTATTCGCATGGACAGGAAGTCACTGGACCTGGTTCCGAGCGGGGAGTGGTGTTTCAATCAATGGCGCTGTTTCCTTGGCTCACGGTAAGGGGAAATGTGGCCTATGGCCCGAAGGCACGGGGTTTCGACAAGGATGCCTATACCAAGAAGTCCGACTACTACATCGATTTGGTTGGTCTGAAAGGTTTTGAAAATGCCTATATAAACCAATTGTCCGGCGGAATGAAACAACGTGTGGGGATTGCCCGGGCCTACTGCAATGAACCCGATGTGCTCTTCATGGATGAACCGTTCAGTGCCCTGGATGCCCAAACCCGGTATCTCATGCAGGAAGAGATCATGAGGATATGGTCCACCGAGAAACGTACCGTCGTATTCATCACCAACAATATTGAAGAGGCGGTCTATGTCGCCGACAGGATCATCCTGTTGACCAATTGTCCCGCTAGGATAAAAAAGGAGTATCCCATCGATCTTCCCCGGCCGCGCGACTATACTTCGAAGGAATTCCTCCTGTTGCGTGATGAGATTTCAAAGAATATGGATAGGACGCTGTGAGGTATGGCAATGGATGAAAGAAGAGTGAAGGTGAGGGTTTCCAACCTCTACAAGCAGTTCGGTGATCTCAAGGTGTTGGACAATATCAGTTTCGATGTGTTGGAAGGTGAATTCCTCTGTGTGGTGGGCCCCACAGGTTGCGGCAAAACCACATTCCTGAACAGCGTCACCAAGTTGTATGAGCCGACATCAGGAGAGATCCTGGTCAATGGCGAACCCGTTGATTTGAAGAAGAACAACATCTCCTACATATTCCAGGAGCAATCGACCATGGAGTGGTACACCGTCGAGCAGAACATCGAGTATGGATTGCGGATCAAGGGTATACCCAAGGCGGAGCGTAGGATTGCCGTCGATGAAGTGTTGGAGATGGTGGGATTGAAGGACTATCGCAAATACTACCCGAGGGAGTTGTCGGCGAGTATGGTGCAAAGGGTCGTCATTGGACGAGCCTTTGCGACGAAACCGGAATTGTTGCTCATGGACGAGCCGTATGGACAGTTGGATATCGAGCTCCGATTCAAGCTGGAGGATGAACTCATCTCCCTTTGGCAGAGGACAGGCACCACTGTGATCTTTATCACACACAACATCGAGGAAGCGGTATACTTGAGTGAACATATCCTTGTGTTGACCAACAAACCCTCAACGATCAAGAGGAAGATAACCAACAACCTTCCCCGACCGAGAAATGTGATCGACCCCGATTTCATCCAACTGAGGAACGAGGTCACCGAATTGATCAAATGGTGGTAGATAGGAGTAACCATGATGAAACCGAATATTGTCTTGATAAATTGTGATGATCTGGGATACGGGGACCTCGGGTGCTATGGTTCGAAGAAGAACGATACACCCTATCTCGATGCATTGGCCGCCGAAGGTGCCCGATTCACCGATTTCTACATGGGCTCTCCAGTATGCACCCCGTCAAGGGCTTCGATGATGACCGGATGTTATCCTCCACGGATCGGATTCGGCGATTTCCATGGAGAGATCGTGCTGTTTCCAGGATTCGACATTGGTCTGAATCCCGACGAGACCACCATCGCCGATGTGTTGAAGGAAGCGGGATACAGGACGATGCATGTGGGCAAGTGGCATTGCGGGGATCAGGAACCGTTTCTCCCCACAAGCCATGGATTCGACGATTACTACGGATTGCCGTACAGCAACGATATGGCCATCAGTGAGAAGAACCATCGGTTCCCGCCATTGCCGCTTCTCGATGGAACGGATGTGATCGAACAGCAACCCGACCAAAGGTCGCTCACCGAGCGGTATACGGAAAGGAGCATCCGTTTCATACGTGAGAACAAGGACAACCCATTCTTTCTCTACCTCGGGCACATGCATGTGCATTTGCCGCTCTACGCGCCGGAGATTTTCGAACGCACATCACGAAACGGTGACTACGGAGCATGCGTCATGGCGATAGATTGGTCCACAGGTGCGATCGTAGAGGCCTTGAAGAAGTATGGAGTATATGAGGACACCATCATCATCTTCACCAGTGACAATGGCTCGAGAAATGATTTTGGTGAAAGCAATGGTATCTTGCGTGGTTCGAAACGGGAGACATGGGAAGGAGGACAACGTGTACCGTTCATTGTCCATTGGAAAGGCACCATCACTCCCCGTGTTGACCACAACCTGATCACAGCGATGGATCTCCTCCCTTCCTTGGCGACGATCGCGGGTGCGAAGGTCCCTGAAGACAGGATCATCGATGGAATGGATCTATCAGATTTGATGTTGGGGAACACCAACGAATCGAAACGTACCACATTCTTCTATTATCTCTGCAATACCCTTGAAGCCGCTCGGGTCGGGGATTGGAAACTCCACGTGGCGAAGCCGAAGGTATCGAGGGAATCCGAAGAGACGGGCAAGGATTCCTCTGTGGTGCCGGCTCCCACCATCGATGACGATGTGGAAGTCAAGGAATTGTATGATCTGCGCAATGATCCTGGAGAAACACGCAATCTCTACGAATCATATCCCGACATAGTGAAGCTGATCATGAAGCGGATCGAACATTGTCGAGTGGATATCGGGGATGCCTTCACCTCTACAAGAGGAAGGAATGTGCGGCCAATCGGAAAAGTCGATGATCCCAAACCCCTTACCACGTATGATGAGAACCATCCCTACATTATCGCGATGTATGACAAAACCGAAGTGGGTTGAACAATTGTCGTGACCTTCCCTATTGGTATATACTCGATCCATGCGTGTTGAAAAACCACTTTCATTCATTCTGGTGAAGCCTTCGGGACCCGATTGCAATCTTGCCTGCTCCTATTGTTTCTATACAAGGAAAGCAGGGTATTTCGGAACGGAAAAGGTCCATAGGATGGACTACCGTACATTGGAATCGATGATCTCCAAATCATTGGGGAGACCCGGTGCGCATATGTCCTTCGGTTGGCAGGGCGGGGAACCCACCTTGATGGGCCTCGATTTCTATAGGAAGGCCATCTCGTTGCAGGAACTCCATGGCAAGGGCATGCGTGTGTCGAACAGTATCCAGACCAACGGCATACTCATGGATGAACAGTGGGCGGATTTCTTGAAGCGATATTCCTTTCTGGTGGGTCTTTCCATCGATGGACCTGCGTCCATCCATGACCGTTTCCGTGTCGATAGGGGAGGAGAACCGACCCATGCCCGAGTCGAGCGGGCTGCGAAACTGCTGCTCGAAACCGGTGTGGCGGTGAATGCCTTGTCTGTGGTGACCGAGCAGAGCGCATCTTCGGCCAAAGAGATCTACCGGTACCTGAAGGGAATCGGATTCACCTATCTACAGTTCATTCCCATCATGGAGATGTCCGAGACGAAGCCCGATGAAGTGGCCGATTTTTCCGTTACCGCAACCTCGTATGGAAAGTTCCTATGCGACCTGTTCGATCTCTGGGTAGAGGATTTTGTCGATGGAAGGCCCACCACTTCCATCCGCCAATTCGAAACCTATGCGGCAATCTACATGGGGTATGAAGCACCCGAATGCACCGTCCGCAAAACCTGCGGAGACTACCTTGTGGTCGAGCATGACGGGTCGGTCTATTCCTGCGATTTCTTTGTGGAGGATACGTGGAAACTGGGAACCTTGGATCAGGATGTTTCTTTGGAGGACATGCTGAACGGGAGAAGGCAAACCCTCTTCGGAGAAGTGAAGTCCAAACTGGACAAGCGCTGCATCAAATGCCCCTGGCTCCAATTCTGTTATGGAGGGTGTCCCAAGGACCGTTTGCGTGATCGTGCCACCAAGAGATTCAATCCCTACTGCGAGTCGGTGAAGATGTTCTTTTCGTATGCCGATGAAAGGTTCAGGAAATTGCTTGCCGACATGCCTCGATAGACATTCTAGTTGATGGGAATCCCAAGGAGATGGAGTGCCAATCCGATTCCTCCAGAACCGATGATCACCAGAATCTGGCTGACCTTGAATCTCCGAATCACGATGAAACCGATCGCGAACAGTGCCACCGCCATCCATGAGACCCCCCTCATCGAAGTCGGCAGGGAATCGCTGCCGAAAAGGGCGAGCAACAGGATCGACAATCCAGCCGAAGCGATCAGTGCCACCACAGCCGGACGAAGTCCTTCGAGCATGCCCTTGATCAATGAGAGGTTTCTATAGCGGAAATAGACCCAAGCCAAGGTAAGCACGATCACGATGGAAGGAAACACACATCCCAGTGTGGCCGCCACCGCCCCGGGAAGGCCCGCCATCCTGGTTCCAATGAATGATGCTGCGTTGATGGCAATGGGACCGGGGGTCATCTGGCTGATGGTGACCACATCGGCGAACTCACTCATGGTGAGCCATCCATGGAGGGAGACCACCTGCTCCTGTATCAATGGAAGAGCGGCATAGCCCCCACCGAAGCTGAACAATCCTATCTGGATGAAACTCCACAACAGTTCAAGTATGATCATTTCGTTGCCCCACTGTCGTGTCTTTTCAATTGCAGCAAGAGGCCAACTGCGGCACATGCGACGATTATGATGATCACGCCCACATCGAACACGGTCACCAGTAGGAACGAGACAATCATCAATCCTATCGCAATCGCACTCTTCTTTTTGATCACATTGCGTGCCATGGAAACTACGGCGTCCAGGATGACGATCGAAACTCCCACCCTCATTCCCGCGAACAATGCTTCGACAAGGGGATTGCCGATCAGGGAAGTATAGACCAGTGAAATGACCGAAAGGATGATCAGAGGAGGCGAGATGGTCCCCAGCAAGGTGATCAAGGCACCAGGCACTCCCCTCATCTTGTAACCAAGGATGATGGAAGTGTTCACAGCGATTACCCCCGGCGCAGCCTGCCCTATTGCGATGAGGTCCAGCATTTCCTGCTCATCCAGCCAACGGTAGGTTTCCACGAACAATTTCCTCATCAATGGAACAATCACGTAGCCGCCGCCGAACGTGAAGGCACTGAGCTTGAAGGTGGATCTGAAGAGAAGCCAAAGAATGGTCCTGGTGGGAATGTCGTCGGGATGGTGCTGCATTACGGTACCCTTAGAGGACGGAGATGAAGCCGACCATATTGTAGACGCTGATGAGAATGATGATTCCCATCACTCCGCTGAACAGAATATCGACACCCCGCAACGAGAGTTTTCTTGAGATCACCGGGCCGATGGTTCCTCCCGTGACACCACCTGCCATCATCACCAGAAGATTGGTGGGTGCAAAGGGTGGTATCGACATGCTGGCGATGGTGAGACCGATATTGACCACTTGGGAAAAGAAGATGATGAAAATCGAATTCAAGGCCGCCTTTTTCGCATCCATGGCAAAGAATAGATACAATACCGCGATATTCACCGGACCGCCACCTATGCCTAGGAAGGCAGCCAGGCCACCGAGTGCCAGTCCAATGGCGAACGTAGCGGGGAATGAAGAGACCGATCTGGGAGTGAATCTCGTTTTGTTGAGGGTGAAGAACAGCACACCTGTGGTAAGCAGGATGAGGATCACGTATTGTGAGACACCGACCGCAGCTTCACTACCGGTCCATTCGACCGCTTGGGAGAAAAGCAGATTGCCTAAGAACCCACCGAAGATGCCTCCAATGGCAAGAGTGGAACTGATCTTCTTGTCGAGCACCACACCCGATCCCCTGCTACGGATCAAAGTGGCCACTGTCATCGAGAGGACGGTGCAACTGGCGAGAAAATTGATGCTGGAGACACCAAGTATTTTGGCTCCATCAAGTACCGGCTTGATGATGACGCCACCACCGATTCCGCTGATGGCGCCTACGATCGAGGCAGTGAAACTCACGAGAAACATGAACAGGCCCATGCGCCATAGTAGCAGAATATCTCAATGGCTGAAAAGACCCTTCACACTGTGCAAATGGCTGTCTCCAAACCTATACGGATCATATCACCCAAAGTCCGTTCCCGCTCTTCACTCGACATCTGTGCTCCACTGAACGGGAGGTCGCTCACGGTGAGCAGGCAAAGTGCCTCCACCTGGGCCATCTGGGCGGTGAGGTAAAGTGCCGCAGCCTCCATCTCAACCGCCAAGAGTCCTGCAGTCTTCCATGGAAGCAGGTCTTCTACCCCGTTCGGAGCATAAAATTGGTCGCTTGAGAGGATCGGACCTATATGCAAGGGAATATCGGCTTTGTCCGCCTTCTGCTTCGCGATGCAAAGAAGCGGAAACGAAGCTGCGGGAGCTATCGTACCGGGAAGCCCCAGACGACGATTGTAGTCGGTGTCGTAACTTGCACTGGTGGCTGCAATCAAATCACCAAGGGAAAGCGAGTCGTCCATCGCTCCGGCGGAACCGATGCGGATCAGTCGCTTCACATGGTACCCATGGATGAGTTCATGGGCATATATGGACATCGAAGGTCCACCCATGCCAGTTCCCTGCACGGAAATGCGTTCACCCTTGTAGCGGCCGGTGAAGCCGAACATTCCCCTTACCTCATTGTAGCAGACCACATCTTCGAGATAATTCTCGGCTATGTACTTTGCCCTCATCGGATCTCCGGGTAGAAGTATCGTCTCGGCGATATCGCCAAGCTTCGCGCCATTATGTGCGGTAGGTGTATCCATCATCTCCTCCAGGTATACTCAATAGGGCCCACGGATGTGTTGGGCAACCTTGTCCATGTAGAACTGTTCCAATCTCTTGTGAAGTTCCTCGGAGAGGGGAGGGAGATCGCTGATTGCGGCATTGTCGACCACTTGGGTGGGGCGACTGGCACCCGGGATCACCACCGAAACGGCATCGTGGTCGAGAATCCAACGAAGTGCCATCTGTGCCATCGTCATCCCTTCCGGTTTCATCTTCATCAACTCTTCGGTCAACTCCACTCCCTTGTCGAAGGGAACTCCTGCGAATGTCTCTCCTACATTGAAGGCTTGTCCATCACGATTGAAATTCCTGTGGTCGGACTTGTCGAACGTGGTGGACTTCGACATTTTTCCGGAGAGCAAACCACTGGCAAGGGGGACCCTGGCTATGATGGACACGCCCTTCTCCTTGGCCTTGCCAAACAGTTCGGAAACAAGCTTCTGACGATAGATGTTGAATATTACCTGAAGGGAGGCGATTCCCTCCTGTTCAAGACAAATGAGCCCCTCCTCGACCGATTCGACACTCGCACCGAAATCGGCGATCTTACCCTGTTTCTTCAGATCACGGAGAGCGTCGAAGACCGCTCCGTCGGCCATCACCTCTTTGGGAATGCAGTGGAGCTGGGTGAGGTCGAGACGCTCCACACCCAACCTGGAAAGAGATTCCTCGGTATGGCGTGCGATGGTCTCGGGTGCGAAATTTCCCGGCCAACCGGGTTCCGCCTTTCGCCCGAGTTTGGTGGCAACAAAGACTTTTCCGGGATGCTCTTTCAGGAACCTACCGATGAACCGTTCGCTTCGTCCATCACCATAGATGTCGGCAGTGTCGAAAAAGGTGATTCCGACTTCAGCGGCCTTGTGGAGTATCTCCATGGCGGTCTTGTCCTCGACCGTTCCCCATGCACCTCCGATTTGCCATGTTCCCAGTCCAACTTCCGATACCATCGTTCCATTCGTTCCAAAAGGTCTTTTGTGCATTACCGCTCCTCCCATGAAAGATGTCAACACCACTGGGCAAACGGTGCATCCGCTTGCTCCAATTGGTGATCATCATACGATATTCAATATTCGGATGTCTTTCCCATAAAGTCAAGGAGGAGTCCTTTCCCCTCCATTGTGGAGATTGTGTGTCTTTTTCTGCTTGGACTTGTCAACTTCGATTTGACGATGCATAGTTTTTTTTATGAAACACATCTATGTCGTCGAGGACCATGAAGCGATTCTTCTGAGTGTATCCAGATATCTGGAGATGTCGGGATTTCAAGTCTCCTCTTTCGCCAAAATCAGGGATGCCGAAGCTGCGATCGATCTGAAATGTCCCGATCTGCTCGTGCAGGACATCATGATGGGTGATGGTGATGGATTGGAATTCGTACGCCAATTGCGTCTGAGGTACGAATTTCCCGTCGTATTCATGACCGCGAAAGGAACCCAGGAGGATAGAATACGGGGATTCGAATCGGGAGCCGACGACTATGTGGTGAAACCCTTCTCTCCAAAGGAGCTCATCCTGCGTATTGAAGCGATATTCCGCAGGATGGGAACCTCCTCCAGGGAGCATCGGGAAGAAACGGTATGGCACAAGGACGGAGCATCGCTGGTGTGCGACGATCTTTCCCATGTGATGACCATTGATGGGAAGGATCTGGGCCTCACTGCTGCCGAATGGCGTGTGCTGCGACATTTGATCGCCAATGCCGGTACATTGGTCACTCGCGACGATATACTCGGATCCTGCTTCGATTACACCTACGAATCCTACGACCGCATTGTCGATACCCACATCAAGAACATCCGTGCAAAATTGGGCGGACAAGGAAATGCGTGGATAGAAACCGTGCGTGGCTATGGCTATAGATTTGCGGGGAATCTTGTGAGATGAGTGGACGCAAACACATGAAGCAACGTACGACACATAGCCTGTTCTTCAAATTGTTTCTCTCGATCATGGCGATCACACTGGCGATACTTCTGGTGCAGACCATCGTGGTGGGCATCATGTTCAACATCCAGTCGAGGCAATTCAAGCATGAGGTGTTCGAATCCTATCGCACAAGACTCCATGAAGTCTTGGAGGAGTCTCCACCCGAACAGTGGAATCTTAACAATGTGGCTCCATTGCTCAAGCGGATCCTAGACGATCGGGTCTCGGGTCTCGTCTTGCGCAATACGGAAGGGGATGTGATCCTTGTATACGGAAAGACGCCTCGAGGTGGTGTGCTGCCGGAATCTGGAGCACAGGACATCGTGGGTACCATCCCCTTGTACGGAGGATTTTCGGAATCCAATGCAATCGGGACATTGGATGTGTTGGTGTTCAGTCCGATGGATTATGCCCTCACTGCGATTCTGTTGCGAAGGATGCTTCTTGCATTTGCGGTTACGATACCCCTGGCTTTGCTGATCGCATTGGCCGGCTCGCGCGTGGTTGCGAAAAGTGTCTCGCGACATGCATCGAGGATCGCCCGTTCCTTGGAATCGATCGCAGGGGGGGATTACCGCCAAACGATCCTGCGGTCCACCATGACCGAGCTGGAACAGATCGCCGAAGCGGTGGAACAGCTTGAACAACAACTGGAGAATCATGAAAGGATGCGTCGACAGTGGCTCGGCAGCATCGCCCATGATTTGAATACACCGGTAACCGCATTGAAGCTCTCGGTAGAAGGCGCTCTGGATAAGGTGATGCCGATGGATGAAGCGGCGTTACAGAGGATGAGGAAGGAGATTGGGGAATTGGAACGTCGGGTCTCGGCGGTGATGTTGCTCAATTCCATGGAAGCTCCCGAATTCCAATTGAACCATGAAGCGATCGACGTACTCGATTTCACCGATGAGGTGTTGGGAACATTGACCATCGACCACAGGATCAAGCTGGGAATCGAAACCGATACCATCATAGCCGATGGGAGACTCATGTTGATGGTGGCAAGGGAGCTGATCAACAATGCCTGCAAATATGGCGAGGAGGGTACTGTGGTCGAATGGAATATCCGCAAGGATGCCGATGCGGTCACGGTGATGGAGTTTCAAAACAAAGGAACGATATCGCAAGAGATCCTCGAACGGGCTTTCGAACCATGGTACCGTGGCGACTCATCCCGTTCCCGACCAGGGTCGGGATTGGGACTCTCTTTGGTTCGCCAAACAATGGATGCGCATCAAGGCAACGCAACCATGACAAAATCGGAAGACTCGGTGAAAGTCACCCTCAAGTGGCCGATCAAAGGCTCTGTTTGAAATCGGCTCTGAATTTCGCCATCAATCTTTCCGGCCAGTCACCGATCGGTTGCAACCTGCCTAGGAAGAAACGCAACAGCTTCGGTTCCTTCTCCCACTGCAGGCCCCCCACAAGAGATCGATTCTCATACAACCAGTATAGTCTGTCGACCGCATACTCGATTTGACTCAAGGTGAAGACCCTACGGGGAAAAGCAAGTCTCATCAGTTCCACATCGGCCAAGAGGTCTGAGCCATCCTCCAGACGTACACTACTGATGGTTCCCCTCTCCATGCCACGTATGCCGCTGACAAGATAGAATGCCGCCACCAATGCTCCGGCAGGGTATTCGGTCTGGGGGACATGGGAAAGGAACGATCCCGCATCGATATGGGCGCCGAGCGCACCACCGGGTGTCACCACAGGAATACCCAGCGAATCGACCTTCCTCACGAAATAATCGATGAATGAAGGCGATTGGCAAATCATATGGTTGTCCAACGTCTCCTCGAGTCCAACCGCCATGGCCTCGATTTCCCTCACCGACATGCCACCATAGGTAAGGAACCCTTCATAGAGGGGAACAAGATCGCGCATCCGATCGTACAGATCCTCTCTGGAGGTACAGATGATTCCACCACGACTCGAGGAGAGCTTGCGTGCCGAAAAATAGACCAGGTCACTCAATGACGACATCTCGGCGATGATCTCCTTCATCGTCTTGTCGCCATAGTCTGCCTCACGTTGTTTGATGAACCATGCATTCTCTCCGATGAGGGAGGCATCGAGTACGATCGGGATACCCACCGAATCGGCAACAGCCCTTACCTGCCGCATGTTCTCCATGGAGAAGGGTTGTCCACCGATGAGGTTGGTGGATGCCTCCAACCTGATGAAGGGGATCCCTTCGGCACCATATTCGGCCACAAGCGCCTTCAATTTGCCAATATCCATATTCCCCTTGAACGGATGGGAACTTTTGATCTTGAGGGCCTCATCGGTATAGATTTCATGCAAGGTGCCGCCATTCAACTCGATGTGGGCCTTGGTGGTCGTGAAATGGTAGTTCATCGGAATATGGTGGCCCGGTTTGATGAAGGCTTGGCTCACGATATTCTCCGCGGCCCTGCCTTGGTGGACGGGAAGGACAAGATCCTTTTCGAAAAGCTCGGTCACCTTGGCTTCCATCCGGGCGTAACTTTGACTTCCCGCATACGCGTCATCGGCCATCATCATGGCTGCGGTCTGACGATCACTCATTGCATTGCACCCCGAATCGGTGAGCATGTCGAGGAATGTATCGTTCGTACTGAGGAGGAAACTGTTGTAGCCTGCTCCGCGGAGTGCTGACAACCTCTCTTCGATCGGTTTGAGATGCAGTTTCTGGACAACCCGGACCTTGTGCAATTCCAAGGGTATGTCTTCTCCCCTATAGAAGGTTACCGGTGTTCCGTTGGGTAATGCTGTCATGTCGAATCTCCTCCTAGTCAGTTGGGTTTGTTCCAATATAGCTGAGAATGCAACAAATTGACATACATCTACTGTATATTTTCTGCATGAATTTACAGAAAATTGTATATGAGACATATCAATTTGGAGGAAGGTAAAGATTGGGTAAAGAATCCCTTTCTCCTATGGACATGTGGAGGAAATATGATGAAACTATGCATACACCCCCACAGGGGGGAGGGAGGTATGTATGATGATATTCGGATTGATCGGGATCCTGCTTGTAGTCTATCTCCTGTATCGCACGGATGCGTTCGGCGATAGGAGAGGCAACTCTTCCGATACACACAAGGATGCCCTGGACATACTCAAAAGACGCTATGCCGAAGGAGCGATAGGGCAGGAGGAGTTCGAGCGGATGAAGAAGGAATTGAACGAACGATAGGAGGAACAACATATGTTCGGTACACATTACGGATATGGATTTGGACGGCTCGGTTCGTCTTGGTGCGGTTTTGCAGGCGGCGATTGGTGGACAAGGGGACTCATGATCGGTCTGGTGGTGGTGGGAATCACCATCGTGGTATTGCTCGCGGTGCATCTCACGAAACGTTCCCACACTTCCCAAGGAAATTCCGAAGCCTTGGCAATACTCAACAACCGGTATGCCAACGGGGAAATCGATGAGGAAACCTACAAGAACATGAAGAGAACCCTACGTTAGCACTTTCCAGTTGTACACGCCCCTCCTCTTTGGCATAATGACAAGATCGGAATATTGCAGGGGAGGGGTTTTACCATGGCTGAAAAAATTATACTCGATGTGGATACCGGACAAGACGACATGGTAGCCATTATCATGGCCTCGGGATTGAAGGACATCGAATTGATGGGAATCGTGGCTGTGGCCGGCAATCAAGTGCTGGAGAAGACATTGCGAAACACATTGAAGGTATGCCAGTTTATTGGTGAAAAAGCGCCCGTATTCGCAGGAATGGATCGTCCCTTGGTTCGGAACCAAGTGGTCGGAGGCGATATCCACGGTGAAACGGGACTGGATGGACCGGTGTTTCCTCCTCTCGAGAAGAAACCCGAGGATATGCATGGAGTGCGCTTCATCATCGAAACCGTACTCGCCCATCCCCACGAAATCACTTTGGTCTCCACCGGACCTTTGACCGATATCGCGATGGCAATCAGACTTGAACCGAAATTGCCTTCATTGGTGAAACGGATCGTGCTCATGGGAGGATCGATGGGGAAGGGGAACCGAACTCCCTACGCCGAGTTCAACATCTATGCCGATCCGGAAGCGGCCTCCATCGTGTTCGGTAGCGGTGCTCCATTGGTCATGATGGGGCTCGATGTCACGTTGCAGGTCCAACTTGATGATGCGATGGCAAGACATTATGCGGAGTTTGCGACAAAAAGCGCTACAATGTTCAATGCATCGATGGCCAATTACCGGGATGCATGTCGCCGCCATGGCAGTGAATATCCTGCAATGCATGATCCCTGTTGCATCGCCTATCTCGCCGATCCTTCGGTCTTTACCCTTGAGAAGCACGATATACAGGTTGAACTGCGTGACGAGACGACATACGGGAAGACCCATGCCGGGCCTCCGTCGGAAACGGGATCGGTTGATGTGGGAGTGGGTGCGGACGCCGCACGATTCTGGCAGCTGTTGGATGGGGCCTTTGCGAACCTTCCCTAATGATAGGTGACCAAATCATCGAGCGGTTGGCGGATCTTATTCCTTTCCGGTTCATCGGGAAACCCAAATGTAATCACCAGCGCCACTTGCCACAAGGTGGTGTCAAGTTCGATGATGGAAGCCACCTTCTTCTCGTCGAAGCCCTCTATTGCACAACTTTGGATACCCATTTCCATTGCGACCTGCATCATGTTTGCACAGGCGATGTAGCACTGTGACCGTGACCAGCAGTCGAGACGCCCCTGCTCCATGAGGAATTCGTAGTATCCGAGATAATCGTCGATGAACTCCTCAAGGGATCCTGGGAATCGTTTTCCACGATCGCTTACAAACGATCCGTAGGGATTGTAGGAAGAGGCCTTCAATGCCGTGATCACAATGAGAATGGGAGCGGTTGCCACCGATTCCTGATCGAAACATGCAGAGAACATCCTCTTTTTCACCTCTGGTGACCGAATGACATGGAAGTGCCAACCTTCCAAACCGAAAGAGGTGGGGCTGAGTCTCCCCGCCTCCAAAATATGGTGAATCGTTGTCGAATCGAGTGGCGTATCCTTGTACCGCTTGCAGGCGAAGCGGCGTTCCATCGATTGCATGAATTCGGATATGCTCATGCGTCATGCTCCCTTTCACGGGCGATCCCAAGAGCGAGACGAACCATGGGTTCCAACGCGGAAAGGCGTCTCTCTTCGGGTAAACCTTCTCCTGTGACGCAACTGTCGGTCATTGTGAGTAGGGACAGGGCGCTCTTCTGGTGATGGGCCGCACTGCAATAGAGGGCATAGGTCTCCATATCCTGGACCAACGCACCCATCGCGGCCCACTTTCTCCAACTCTCTCCACCAAGGGCGTTGTAGGAGGAGAAGTAATCGCTGGAGAACACCATCCCCGCATGGAATGTGGTACCGATCTTTCTCGCGATACGAACGGCCGAATCGAAAAGGGCAAAATCGGCGACTGGACTCAAGGTTCCCGGCAATCCATACTGTCTTGCCCATGCGCTGTCGGTGCTGGCCGTCATGGCAAGCACCACATCCCCAACGGCGATGGAAGGGTCCAAACCTCCCGAGGTACCGATCCGAATGATGGCCTCGGCTTGGTAGTGCGCGAACAATTCGTGTGCATAAATGCCTGCGGAAGGAGCTCCCATTCCACTCGCCATCACCGAGACCCGGGTATCATGGTAGAAGCCGGTGAAGCCCCTCATGCCCCTTTTGTGGGTGATCTCCCTTGCATCGGAGAGAAACCCATCGGCAACCCAGGCAGCCCTGTCGGGATCTCCGGGAAGAAGCACGATCTTCGCGATTTCACCTTGCGCGGCGGTATTGTGGGGAGTCATCAGGAAGCTCCTTTGATGTAGGGTTTGCCATTCGCCCTCGGGGCATAGTTCTTCCCACTGAACACAACCAAAGCCACCAGGGTGATGACGTAGGGGAGGATGTTGAACACTTCTGTGGGCAATACACGCAATGAGGGGAAATTGTTGGCTATGATGGAGAAGGCCTGGGCGGTACCGAACAGGAATGCGGCAAACGTTACCCCGGCAGGTCTCCATCTTCCGAAGGAGACCGCCGCCAATGCGATGAATCCCCGACCATTGATGGTATTGGAGGTGTACTGGATCGTCTGGGTAAGCACAATGCACCCTCCTGCAAGACCGGCGAGCAGGCCACTGGTCAGTACCGCGATGTAACGGATACGCTTCACATTGATGCCGACACTGTCCGCGGCATGGGGATGTTCTCCACAGGCCCTCAGGTGCATGCCGAACGGTAGCTTGTAGAGTACAAACCAAGCGATCGCGACCACGGCGATGGCGATGTAGGCAGTGGGATAGATTCCCAAGGCATCGGTCTGCATCCCCATCTTGAATTCACGGGTCCGGTCGGCCGAAAAGAGGATTTGGGCTGCGAAAATGGTCACACCATCGGCCAAGAGATTGATTCCGGTACCGCTGATGGTCTGGTCGGCGTTGAGGTTTATCGCCGCAACCGCGTGGATAATGGAGAAGGTGGCTCCGATGAGTGCACCGATGGCAAGCGAAAGCCAGATCGAGGGAACACCCAAGCCGGCAGCCTCCATCAACACATGGGCCGAGGCGGCCGCACATGCCCCAATACCCATCAAGCCTTCCAATGCGATATTCACCACTCCCGATTTTTCACAGATCATACCGCCGATGGCAGTGATGAGAATCGGTGAGACAATCATGAGAATCGAAGGAATCATGCCAATTAGAGTACTCATTTTGCCAACACCTCCTTCTGCAATTGTCTCTTGTTGCGCCATGCGAGGTAGATGGCGATCGCCGATCTGAGTGCGATGAACACGACGATCAAACCTTGTATGATGAAGGTGATCTCCTTGGGAATCTGTTTGCCCTGCATGAGTGCCTGGGCATTTTTCAACATCCCGAAGAGGAAACCGGCGAGCGCCGTACCGATGGCGGTGTTGTTTCCGACCAATGCGACGGCGATGCCATTGAAACCATAGTTGTCCATTCCTGCGAGGATGCGTCCATAGCTGAATGAACCCAATGCCACGATACCACCGGCGAGACCGGCGAAGGCCCCTGCGATCGCCATCGAGATGGCGATGCTTCTCACCACCGGAATGCCGCTGCAACGGGCTGCTTCACGATTGAATCCTGTAGCCCTGAGACCGAACCCCAAATTGGTCTTCTCCATGATGAACCAATAGACCACCACCGCGGCGAGCATGAGGAAAAACCCGTTGTTCAGCATGGAATGGTTGGTGATCGTTTGGAAAAAACGGTTGGACAACAGTGCCGTATCGGGGTAGTTGGCCGTCTTGTAGGTGGTGGCTCCCGGAAGCTGCAGGCAGATGATCCGAGACAGGTAGAGTGCCACATAGTTGAGCATGATCGTGGACACCACTTCCGACACCTCGTACTTCGCCTTGAGAATACCGACAAGACCACCCCAGAGGGCTCCGATGAGCATCGCTCCCACGATCGCGACCACCCAGTGGAGACCGGGTACGGTGGGACCGAGCAAACCGATCACCTGGGCAACGGTAAGTCCCATGATGTACTGACCTTCTCCTCCGATGTTGAACAAACCGGCACGGGCTGCGAATGCCATGGAGAATCCACAGAGGATGAAGGGAACCGAATAGTTGAGCGTCTCTCCTATGTATCGTACATTCATCTTCCCATTGTCGATATTGAACCCGGAAAGCGATTGGAAGATCGCCTTGTACATGTTCAGTGGATTCTTGCCGACCACTCCCACAAGAATCGTACCCACAAGGAATCCCAAGAGCACCACCAAAACCGATACCGCTCCGTCCGAACCTAGCATCCTGGTGAAGAATGGTTCTTGCTTCACTTTGGTTTTCATACCTCACCTCCAGAGCGTTTCGAACCCGCCATCATCAAGCCGATCTCGCGTTCGGTGACTTCATGCTGCCCGAAAATTCCCACGATGGAACCCTTGCTTATGGTTGCGATCCTATCGCAAAGGTTCATGATCTCATCGAGCTCGAAAGAGATGAGCAGGATTGCCCGTCCCTTGTCCCTTTCGGCGATGATCCGTTGTCGAATATATTCGATTGCCCCCACATCGAGACCCCTGGTGGGTTGGGCGACGAGCAACACCTTGGGAGAGAGATGGATTTCCCTGGCGACGATGACCTTCTGTTGGTTCCCTCCGGAAAGGCTTCCCGCCATGGTCTTGGCCCCACGACCGGCGCGTATGTCGAACTGCTCGATGAGTACTTCGGCATCGGTGTCCATCCTATCGTGGTCAAGCAGACCGTACTTGTTGCTGTAGGGTGCGATATAGTAGTTCTTCAGGACACTGTTCTCACTTATGGTGAAGTCGCTCACCAATCCATGTTTTTGCCTATCCTCTGGAATGTGTCCCAGACCGAGTTCGATTCTCCGTCGTATGGTGGCATGCGTGATGTCCTCCCCATCGAGCAGGATGGTACCTCCGGATACGGGTGAGAGTCCCGAAAGCCCATAGAGCAATTCCGTTTGGCCGTTGCCATCGACTCCGGCGATTCCCACTATCTCACCCTGATGGACATCGACAGAAAGGTCCTTCACCTTAAGATGGCCACTTGAATCGGCCACCGAGAGATTCTTGATGGAAAGGACCACATCACCGATCGTGGGCGGTTGCTTTTCGATTTCGAACTGCACCGCCCGTCCCACCATCATCTCGGCCAAGTGTTGTTCCGTCACGGTGGGTACATCGACAGTCCCGATATACTTGCCCCTTCTGAGTACCGTACACCGATCAGCGACCGCCTTGATCTCCTTCAGCTTGTGGGTGATCAATACGATGGTCTTTCCCTCCGACTTGAGACGCCGGATGATTTCCATGAGCTCATCGATCTCCTGTGGAGTGAGTACGGCGGTGGGTTCATCGAATATGATGATGTTCGCATTCCTGTAGAGGGTCTTCAGGATTTCCACCCTTTGTTGCGCACCTACGGTGATGTCCTCCACCATGGCGGAGGGATCCACGCTGAGGCCATAGGTGTCCGATAGGGCGGCGACCCGTTTTTCCGCCTGCGCGATATCCAAAACACCGAACCGGTTCTTCGGTTCCATCCCCAATACAATGTTTTCGGTCACCGAATAGTTGTGCACCAGCTTGAAGTGTTGGTGCACCATCCCGATCCCAAGATCGGTCGCCACGTTCGGATCCTTGATATCCACCTCTTTCCCGTGGATACGGATGGTGCCGCTGTCGGCATTGTAGGCTCCGAAGAGGATCGACATCAATGTCGATTTGCCCGCGCCATTCTCCCCCAGCAATGCATGCACCTCTCGATCGGCGACCTCCAAGGTTACATTGTCGTTCGCCACCACACCTGGAAAAGTCTTCGTGATGCCGATCATTTCAATGGCATGTTCCACCAGCATACCTCCCTAGTACTTCTATCGGGAGAGCCTGTTGCCACAAGCCTTCCTGACAGAAGTGGTGCGCCGGGAACCGGCGCACCCTTCTTGGATGAAAGACCCATTGGTCTCAGTCGTCGAGTGCCGAGAGTCCCTCGGGAGCGGCTCCTGCAGCCAGAGCCCCCTTGTAGGTGGGATAAATATCGATCGCTCCGCTGATGATGTCGGCCTTGGCCTTCTCCACAGCTTCCACCACTTCGGCCTTGAGTTCGGGATTCGCCGTGGAATACCCGACACCATTGTCGGCCATGGTCATCTTCACCACTTCACCGGTGAAGGTACCGTTCTCGACTGCTTCAAGGCAGTAGAGTGAGGAACTTTCCACCCTCTTGAGCATGGAAGTGAGCACCGCCGATTTTTCACCGGAGTAGATCCCATCCTCATACTGGTCGCTGTCCACACCGATCGCCCACACGTTCTTACCCTGCAAGCGATATTCCTTGGCCTGGGCGATGGTTCCGTTACCGGTTCCACCGGCAGCGGAGAAGATCGCGTAAACGCCGTTGTCGAACCAGTTCTTGGCTTGGGCCTTGGCCAGTTCGGGTTTGCCCCAGTCATTTGCATAGTAGTCCACGATATTGGCATTCGGGAACACCGAAAGGATACCCTGCACATAGCCCATCTCGAACTTGGTGATGGTTGCACCGGGAACTCCGCCGATGAAGCCGAATCTTGGATTGGCTATACCTTCCGCCTTGGCCTGCAATGCAGCGGCGAGTCCCACAAGATAGGAACCCTCTTCCTCACTGTAGATGAACTCCATCACGTTCGGTTGTCCGACCCAATCGACGTCCACGATGACGAAATTTTGATCGGGATACAGGGGAGCGACCTCACCGAGGGCATCGGCCCAAGTGAAACCGGTCACCATGATCACATCATACCCTTCATCGGCAGCCTGCTTGAGGTTTGGTATGTACATGTCCTGGGTCTGGGCGGTGACCACATCGTAGTACTTGCCCCTGTTGGCGGGATTGTCGACCGTATCGCCATAAAAATCGACGATTCCCCTCCAAGCGGCGGCGTTGAACGACTTGTCGTCGATACCGGTCGCATCGGTGAGCAGTCTGATCGTGGGTGTGTCGTCCTGAACCGCGGCTTCCTGCGAGCCACCCGCGAACAGAACGGAACCCATCACCACCAAGAGAGCGAAAATGAGCAACTTCTTCATATGTTCCTCCTAAAGAAACAGAAATGTTATGAGATAACGTCCATCGTACCAAGATTTTCACAGGTTGAAAAGGATGATTTGTCATGTTTTGTCTTCGTTCATTTGCGTTTCACTTCCAGTACTGTTATCATGACACTCTCGACAGGAGCGGAGGAAGACCCATGAAAGGCAAAGGGATGCACGTCTTCACCAACAAAAGCAGGGAACTCATGGAGGACATCGAGGAATATCTTGAGCAGATCACCTCTGCAAGCCTCCACTTTGGCGAAGCCATGAAGGATTATATTTCCGACCGGCATGAATCGCTTTCCGACCGCATCGAAAAAGTCATCGAGCTTGAAAGGAAAGGAGACGAGGATCTTAAGGAGATCAAGTACAAACTCTATGCCTTCATGCTCATTCCGGATACACGTGGTGATGTCTACATGCTGATGGATGATCTCGACGACATCCTCGACTACATCAAGGGACTGCTACTGGAACTCTCGATCGAACATCCCGACTTTCCCGAAACCATGATCGAAAATCTCCTGCTCATGTGCGAGTACTCGACCAAGGCGGTCGAATCTCTGATGTTGGCGGTCAGGGCCCTTTTCAACCAAACCAAACTTGTGGAGGAACACGTGTACAAGGTGGCGTTCTACGAACGTGAGGTCGACTCTCTGGAGGAAGCCTTGATCAGGCATATCTTCAACACCGACGACGTCGGACAACTTGCACAGAAAATGCAAATCCGTGACTTTTGTGTGCGTATCGCCAGCCTCTCCGATATCTCGGAAGATATTTCGAAGAATCTGCTCGTCTATGCCGTGAAGCGAATGGTGTAGGGAGGTAAAGCCATGCCAGCGGCGATCTTCCTCACAGGCGCACTCTTCATGGGTTGGTCCTTGGGTGCCAACGATGCAGCCAGCATCTTCGGTACCGCGGTGGGGACAAAGATGGTGCGCTTCAGAACCGCAGTCCTGGTCGGAAGCATATTCATCATAGTGGGAGCGGTCACAGGGGGAAGTGGATCCACGCATGGGCTGGAGGAATTGGGAGCGGTGGATCGACTGCCCGCGGCCTTCGTGCTTTCCCTCTGTGCCGCACTCACGGTGGTGTGGATCATACGTTCGGGACTTCCCGTATCCACCTCACAAGCGATAGTGGGAGCAATCGTGGGCTGGAATATATTCACAGGAAGGCCGACGGAAATACTACTGCTGACACGGATTGTGGGAACTTGGGTTGCCGGTCCACTTCTCGCAGGATGTTTCGCGGCAATCCTGTTCCTTGTGGTGAGGTTGATCGTAAACAATGCGAACATACATCTTTTAATGCTCGACCGCTATACACGGGGAGCACTGTTGATCGCCGGAGCGATCGGTGCATATGCCTTGGGAGCCAACAACATAGCCAATGTGATGGGAGTGTTCATCGATGCGGTGCCGTTGCCGGCACGCGAATTCGCAAACATATCACTGACTGGAGAACAACAGCTGTTTTTCCTCGGAGGACTCTCCATCGCAGTGGGCATGTTCACCTATTCCAAACGGGTCATGATGACGGTGGGGAACAATCTGTTCACACTCTCCCCGGTTTCGGCCTTCGTGGTGATACTTGCCAGCGCGCTTGTGTTGCTTGTCTTCTCCTCCACTTCGCTTTCGCATGCATTGGTATCCCTGGGACTCCCTCCCATCCCTCTCATTCCCGTCTCACAATCACAGGCCTGTGTGGGAGCGGTGGTCGGCATAGGATTGGTCAAGGGAGGTTGGAGGAACATCAACTACAGGCTGTTGGCAAAGATTGCCGTCGGTTGGGTGGCTACACCCATCGCTTCGGCGATCTTGAGCTATGTGATGTTGTTCTTCATGCAGAACGTGTTCATGCAGCAGGTATGACTACTCGGCAAGTGATCCCAACAGTGATGCGAGCAGGCTTTGCGGTACCGCAATCATGTTGCAAGCGGCATCGAAGGCAGCCTCCTCATCGATACCGCTCATCCCATTCGCTGCCACCCGTTTTTTGGAAACCGTCTGTTCGGAAATCAGATCCACCAGCGTAAGCTCCAATTCCACCGTCACGATATACCGGGGACCCTGGTAACTGTCCAGTTTTTGCTGTGACACTTGTTCGCACACACCCCTCAACAGCCAACGATCACGCTCTTGGGAAGGGGTGAAGCCGAGTTGCTCCATTTGCGTCTCCACAGAACGTTCCACCGAAGAGAGCCTATCGGGGAATTCCAACGTAATCGGAATCGGATCATCGGATTGCACGATGGAGAAATGGACCACTGCCTCCGGCCTCCCCATCGCCGCCGAGAATTCTCCCATGAGCGAGTGGAGGTCTATGGTCGCCACCACCGAATCTCCTCCTACGGAACTTGGAATGGTGACCGAAACCCTCCCATTGGCATCGGTGGTATGGCGTCCGAGGGAGGATCGGTCCTCGGTGCGGATGGTGATCGGTACGTGGGCGATCGGAATCCTCTCATTGTTGGAGGCGAGGTAGTGGACTTCGAATACCACCGGCTGAAGGTCGGTGCCAAGGGCGACCTGTTGGTTGTCGCCGGAGACCACGTCGAGCCTGAGTGATCCGAACATGGAACGTATCTCAGATACCACTTCCTGGGCACCATAGGTAGAGGGTACTCCCTGTGAGGGAGAAAGGGCCTTCACATATGAGCGTTTGGTGTAATGCTCGACCAACAGGTCGTAGGCAGCCCGATACTGTTCCATTGCGATGAAGAGTTGACCATTGTCGAGCGCATCACGGGCCTTCGACAAGTGGTTGGACGCACGTGATGCGAGATCGGCCAACTCGGACCTGAGTTTCGCAAGGAAGGTTTGGATATGGAGCGCAGCGTACACGTAATGGGTTCCCTCCACCTGTTCCTGGGCAATGATCCTCGACCCCTGGAGGGTTTCGTCGACAGTGATCCGAGAACTCTCGGAAAAGGTTTCGAAGAAATCGATATCGCCGCCGATGCTCGTTTCCTGCCTGAAGGTCTCCATCGTGGATACCACCGAAACCTTCAACTGTCCTGCGATCATCGCTTGTGCACCGGCAACCGCATCCTCCAAGGTGGCGCCTTCCCCAATGCCCACCAGATGGTCCGAAATCCCATAGCCGGGAATCTCTCCTGAGAAATACCATGTGGGAATTTCCGTGTCCCCAAGATCGGTGGTGGTCGCCATGCAACCGATGAGAACCATTGCAAAAAGAACGAGTATGGTCAGATGTTTCAATTTCATAGGTGTTCTCCCACGCTGCTCAATACTCGATCCTGAGCTGGAGCAGTTTCCTGTTGAGGCTCCCACGCACCAGAAGCGCTTGTGTGCCTTGGCGTTCGAAAGCCGCTTTCAAAGCCTGGTACACAGCCAACGATCCTTCGTACACCGAAGGTTCGATCCTGACCAAAAGATCCATGGTCCCATCGGTAAGCACCAATTCACGATATGAGACTGAAATCGAATCGACTGCCTTGAGAAGTGCCATTTGCAATGAATCGACATCATATGCATCGAGACCTGGATCAAGACCGACAATCACCTTGTACGGTACCCCTTTGCTCACATCTTCCTTCCAGAAATCCATGACCCGGACCAAGGCCTTGTCCACCGCATCGTTCAGTGCCTCCTCAACAGAAATTCCCAACTCGCCCTTGCGACCTTCCCCATAGCCTGTTTCGGAACCCAACAGGCGGCCGGTGGTGCTCTCGAAGACATTGAGTGTGGCGACATAACGGGTAGTGCCGAACGAGCCGTCCTCGGGATACCCCGAGAAGGTGATATAGATGTCGCTACCAATGGTGAGCGCCAATTGATACGCCAAATCCATCTTTCCGGAGAGGTTCTGTTGTGTGGACACGAGTTGGGAGATTTCGGCCGATTGTTCGGGAACGATGGTTTCGAAACCTTTGGCGGCAAGGTGGGATTGGATCACCGTCGATGCCTGGCGGGCCGTAGGATCGTCTCCGAGGATATCCAATGGACTTCTGTTCGATTCCGCATTGGGTATCACCATGATGATCGGGTTTCCGACATCCGACATCAGCGATTCACGACTTGCAAGGATTCTCCTCGCATTCAGATCCTTGACCAAACGTTCGGTGTGTATCTTGAACCGCTTGGAAATTTTCAATCCGGTCGCATCCTCGATCAGCAGTCGGGAAGTGAATTGGCTCTCTTCCCAAGTGATGTACCTTCCAAGGCTTTCCGGGGAATAGAAGAAATCCTTGTCACGTTCGAACGCCATCCTCTCCTCTGTTCTGGACAATAGGGGAGTGGCTCCTTCAAAGAGCAACACATGGATCGCGCTTCTTCTCGCATCGAGCAGGGCCCTTTCATTCCCGTGTGCCCGTACATCCTGCTTGCGTGCGCGTAATGATTTGCCTTCGCCATAGTAGATTCCATAGGACTCGACCATCACTTCGACAGGTGAAAGCACTTCGACCACAGACCCTTGCCTCGCATTGGGAATCTGGTGTTCCCGAATCTGAAGATCCGATGTGCCGAAGCCCACACAACCGGTGGCGACAACGAGCACAGCGATCAAGAAAGCGACACAATACCTTTTCATGGCGAATCTCCTATCAAAATTGCTTCAACGGATCGAGGAACCCAAAGAGGTTGAACGGCAGCGAACCCAGGGAATAGGTGATGCCCACACTCACAGTGGTACCCCCCAAACGTACATCCGAAGTATCCTTCAAGAAAGGCCAATCCGTATTCCCTACGGTGACTCGTGAATCGAACGGTGCGAATCCCACCTTATGATGAGCTGCCAAGGTGACATGCCAGTCGGGGGACAACATGTACAACGCCTCCACCGATGCCTTCACACCAAAAGCAAGGTGTTCAATCGTGGTGTTCCATCCCGATGAGGAATCGGCGATGTGCAGCATATCGACTCCCATGGCAACGGATCCACCCACAAGCAGACGCCTCCCATAACGCTTGGAAATACCCACATAGGGGGAAAGAACCGAGAGCGAAGCCGAATCCTTGGCATCTGCCAAGGGCAATCCCAATCCAACATCCAAGTTCACGAACAGTTGCGATATATTGAATATGGGGGCAAGGTTGTAGGAAAACAAGGCACTGAGGGTGAGTTGTGAATCGGCGGAACTTTCCAGCGCAGGATAATCGACCGAGCCGATGGTTACCGCGGTATGTTCGGGAAGTATGGTGCTGCCTGTGGTGATTCCCATTGTCAATCCGAGATCGATGCCCAAGCGGGGATGTTCCATCACCACATCTCCAATGCTCGCTCGTGTTCCCAACAGTTGCACACCATAACTGGGATCGGTCGGGTCGTACGCATTGTTGCCCGTCCGTGTGACCCGCATGTACCCCTTGTTCACAGGCAATACGGTTCCATCTTTCTGTTCACGGTATTCCACGATATCGAATCCATCATCAAGCCGAACCCCCTCGTTCCTTCCCAAGGGGAATGCAAACTTTCTGCCATCGCTTTCTGTGATCTGGGCTTGGAGCTTGAAATCGGGGATCTCCCGTGTCTTCACCGCAAGATTTTTCGCAAACGCAAGCATCGCATCGTTCACCGCATATTCGAGCGGATCGGCATACCATGCTTCCCCATCGAATATGAACACATGATCAATCCGATCGTAATCGATGAACCCCATCGACCATGTGGTGGCCACCATCAACTGGCGCAAGGAGCTTTTCCCAGACGTATCCACATCGATCTTCCACCAGATGATGCCACCGGTGAGATGTACCGTGTCGAACCCCTCATCACTTTTCTGCACAAAGGCGGAAGAGATGAATGGAAGATAGATGTAGGCCGAGTTGAAGAGAGTGAGCAACTCCGTTTCGGTGAGTCCCATGCTCTTGGCCTTGGTTGCGGCGAAACTTGTGAGGCTCGCCTCATCCTTGAACTGCATTGCCCGTGCCTTTTGGATCTCTGGATCGTTCAGAATGTCCAGGATGCTTTCCACGACCGTGTTTTCGAGAATGTTGGTGAGGGTGGAAAGATCGAGATCCCAATACCGGTCCGTCTCACGTATGAATTCCCTCTGCAAATGCTCGGGAATTTCATTGAAATCGAATCGAGGCATCTCGATATGATGTGTGAGAAACTTCTTGAAGCGGTCGAGATCGAATGCCCAACTTCTGCGCACGATCGGGCTTGCTTGGGGAAACACCAACACCGAGTCCAAGGCGGTCACCGATTTCCGAGTATAGGAGCCTTGCACAGCGGTTGCCGACAAAGAGGCAAGGAAACCCGACAGCAAGATGAGGATGAGTAGTAGTTTTCTTGTCACGGACCGGCTCCTTGTTCCTATCGAAACCATCATAACAAGCAATCCCATGATTATCCACCATGAAATGCATTTCTCCACATCCCCTTGAAAATAGGGTGGAACTGGAGTATCCATTAGGGAGTTCCCAAGCACGAGAAGGAGTACGACGATGGATGGAGTCGCATTGGTCTACTGTGATGGATTTTTCGATACGATCTGGGGAAAAACCGCCCATGGTTTGATCCGTTTCACCAAACGCTACGATGTGGCGGCACTTGTCGACAGCACCCATCCCGGTGAGGATGCAGGTGTGCTGCTCGATGGCATCGAAAGGGGAATTCCCACATTTGCCGATATCGATACCGCGGTGGGGCACTTTCGGGAAACCGATCGTCCGATCACCCACTTCGTATTCGGGGTTGCCACCGATGGAGGACGACTCACCCCTAAAATGCACTCCGATGTGCTGCATGCCCTTGAGTTGGGCTTGCATGTGGACTGCGGGATGCATCATTTCCTCTCTGAGGACCCCGAAATGGTTGCCGCCGCGAAATCAAGCGGTGCGGTGATCAGGGATGTAAGGAAAATTCCCCATAGGGATGACCTGCACAGCTATACCGGACGTATCAGGGAGGTGGGATCCTTCAGGATCGCCATGTTGGGAACCGATTCTTCAATCGGCAAGAGAACCATCGCATGGAAGCTTGTGGAGGCTTTCCAAGCAAGGGGGATATCGGCAGAGATGATCGGTACCGGACAAACCGCATGGTTGCAAGGTGCCAAGTATGGGGTGCGGATGGATTCCTTGATAAACGATTTCGTCGCCGGTGAAATCGAACATGCGATACTCGAGGCATGGGATCACGAAAAACCGCAAGTCATGGTGATCGAAGGGCAGGGGAGCCTACTCAACCCCCTCTATCCGGGTGGCTTTGAAATCCTCGCCGCAAGCCAGCCCCATGTGGTGGTGATGCAACATGCCCCCCTGCGCAAGGACTATGATGGACTTACCGGTCATCCGGTACATCCTCTGGAGAGACAGATCAAAGCCGTCGAACTGGTGTCGGAAAAACCGGTGGTGGCACTCACGCTCAACCATGAAGGGATGCGTCCCGAGGAGATAGACGCGTATTGCGAAGCGCTGCAGAAAGAGACGGGACTTCCGGTAGTGGATGGCCTGGTGCATGATTTGGGTCCTATCGTGGATACAATGCTGACCTACATGCACAAGAGGGGAAAACAATGAAGATAATCGGATGTGAAGTATGGCCGGTGGAGCTCACCTTGGCAGAACCCTTCACGATCGCCTATATGACCACCGACAAGGCGATCAATTATTTCCTGCGCATCGATACTGATGACGGTATCTCGGGATTCGGTTGCAGTGCGTTCGACGAGGAAGTGACCGGAGAGAATGAAAAGTCGGTTGGAGCCGCCCTTGGGGATATCGCCGTTCCGATGTTGCTTGGCGAGGACCCCCTCAACTATGCAGCGATCCTTTCCAGATTGCATTCGTTGCTCATCGATCAACCTACGGCTATGGCCTCCGTCGACATGGCTCTGATGGATATCGTGGGAAAGAAAGCCGGTCTACCGCTCTACAAGTTGTTCGGGGGAGCGAAATCCTCGATGGTCACCAGCATCACACTGGGAATCCAACCGGTTCTCCAGGTGGTGGAGAAGGCCCGGATGTGGGTTGGCAAAGGGTTCAAGGCACTCAAGGTGAAAGGTGGACTCTCCGTCGAGGACGATATGGAAAAGTTGAGGAGGATACGCGAAGCGGTGGGTCACGATATCCTGCTCTACTTCGACGCCAACCAAGGATATTCGATGAATGATGCGTTGCTTTGCATGGATACTCTGGCCAAGGTGAAGGCAGAGTTCATCGAGCAACCTTGCGACAAGAAGGAACTCGGACAGTTCCATCAGCTTCGAAACCTGTCGCAGTCGCACATGCCCGTAATGGCCGATGAAGCGGTGTTGGGGCCCGAGGATGCGTTGAAAGTGATCGCTGCCGGTGGTGCCAACCTTTTCAACATCAAATTGGCGAAGACCGGTGGAATATGGAGGGCAATGAAGCTCGATGCGGTAGCCCATGCCCATGGGGCATCTACTATGGTGGGTTGCATGGATGAGGCCGGACTGGGCATCGCGGCGGGCCTACATGTCGCACTCTCTTCGACGAACGTCAAATACGCCGATCTGGACGGGCATGTGGAATTCATCGACGATCCATCGTACGACGCGGTGAAGATCATCGACGGACGTATCTATCCAAACGATGGCCCCGGACTCGGCTTTTCCCTATGAAAAGGCTCCCGGCTTGAGCCGGGAGCCAATCAATCACAGTAGGTGGAACACTACTTGAGGTAGACGTCCTTGACCGGGTGGTAGTCCATCGTGTTGGGATACCAACCGCCCCACTTGGTGGTGTCGATCATGTTGTTCGTGGTGTAGTAGTACATC
>CAYZJV010000029.1:0-35400 GCA_964478945.1 uncultured Spirochaetaceae bacterium
AACCGGTTGACCTTCTGGTTATTATTTTGTAACCTTGGATCAATTACAAAAAGGGGGATCGTCCTGTACATCACCAGTGCGACCAGCATTCTTGGAAATCTAAACCATAAAAGGCTTGCGAACCTGTTTCGTTTCATCGGAGCCCTGTTTTTGTTCATGATGGCGACAACCGTCGTCTCATCCCTTGGAAAGCTTTTCTCCGACACCATGCAATTGTTGATTGTGATCTCCCTGCTGTTGTTCCTGCTTGGAATGCATATCCATTTCTTCATGGTTCGATCGGGTCATGTTCCCCACGCGGTACCGAGACCGAAACGGACGGAATTCGAACTGCTGGTCGATGAAATCCTCCATCATGATGAATTTGTCAAACTGAAGGATTTTACCCACCACACTTCCCATATCTACGACCATGTGGTACGGGTGGCATTCCTCTCCTACTCGGTTGCGAAATTGTGTGGATTGGATCATGTTGCAGCCGCAAGAGGCGGTCTATTGCACGATTTCTTCCTCTATGATTGGAGGGAACGCAAGGCGAACGATACCCATCGCTCGCTTCATGGGAAAGAACATCCCCATATTGCCTTGGAGAATGCCAAGAAACACTTCGCCATCGATGAGAGGGAAGCCGATATCATTGTGAAACACATGTATCCCAAAACGAAGGAAGCACCCCTTTACGCCGAAAGTCTGATTGTTTCCCTCATGGATAAGGTTGCTGCACTCTACGAGTACCTGATTCATGCGCTAAGGCACCTCAAACGGATGCTGTTGCAGTAATATTGCTTCGACACACAGAAAATTACCGGTGCCCCTGTACGAACACCGGTAGATGTGAAGCAGCGGAATTCCTACTGATTCTTCAAAGTCTCCTCGAGCATCTTCAAGGCACCGTCCATCTTGTATTCGGCATACATTGCGGCCTCATTCAGCTCGAACTGTTTCGTGGCTGCTTCGAAGGCCTTCACGGTGTTTTCCTTAGGCATGGAGAGCAGTACCCATACCCCATTGTCGGGATCGACCCAGACCGATTCCTGGGTTACTCCCATTAGGGCGTTGTTGCTCGTTTGTCGCGAAATCGACTCGAAAGCCTCGAGGGCCTGGCGGTTGTCGCCTGAACCCATGTCGCTGGTATAGTTCACGACCACGGTCTCCACAGTGGTGTTGATCCACTGGCTGATCTTCTCCTTCGCATCGGCATTGGCACGTTTGATCGAATTGGCCTTGTTGCTCAATTTCGCATATCCCGTCTCATAATGGACATCTTCAGCCCTCGGGGTGGTATTCACCCAATCGGGTTGGGGTATTCCTTCGGCACCGATGATGACGGGAGTCTTGGGAGCATCGGCATCTTTGAACGAAGCACATCCGGCCAGCACCATCACGACGAACAACACCACACCAAGCAAAGTAACTTTTTTCATATGAATTTCGTTCCTCCATCTTTATTGACTGTCTTAGATGATACTCCACCGAATTGCCCAGGGCAATCGATTTTTTGCCGAAAAGGTTTTACCAATCGCGAATTCTTCGGTAAAATTCAATACGAGAAGTACCCCTATATATAAAGGAGTGGAATATCATAGTACCGTATGATTTGAAAACCATCGCCTTCTTTGGACTCATTTTCCATGGAATGTTCACCATAGTGTTCCTGGTGTTGTGGTTCAACAACCGCGATCATATGAAGGGGCTCGGGTATTGGACCGTAAACCTCTCCTTGCACACACTTGGTAGATTGTTGATCCTTGTGGATTTCGGTACGCTGTCGGTCTACACCACCTTGTTGGGAAACATCGCCACCATCGTGGGTGCGGTGCTGTTCCTTTTCGGATTGGCGGCATTCACCGAAACGCGTCTCAATTCGGAATTCTATCTCATATTCACCCTACTCCTCTGCGCCTTCAGCATCATACTATCACTTTTGGTGGAGAACCAACTCTACCGCTCACTTCTCAATGGTATGGCCACAGTATTCCTCAGCGCACGCTATCTCACCATCTTCTGGAAGAAACGTACTGCCCACGGGCGACAGAAGAGGATCTACAACGTACTGATCCTGATCTATTCGGTAATGGCCACCACATTGTTTCTCCGTGTGCTCTACGACCTCGTTGCCCTGTTGCGGGGTGGACAGCTCACCGTGTTCGATTCGAACAACATCAGAATGAGCAATCTGATGGCTTTGATCCTCCTTACAGGTGTGAATTTCTGTATCTTTCTACTTATAAACAACAAATTGCTGGATGATCTCACCATCGAAAGCGCAACCAAGACCGAAATCATGGGAAGACTGCGGTTCCAAGCCGAACACGACCAATTGACCGATACATTGAACCGCAACGGCTTGGAAAACCGCCTCGACAATCTGCTCTCCTCCGATGTGGAAAAATCCCGTTTCATGGTGCTCCTACTCGATATCGACAACTTCAAGGAGGTGAACGACACCCACGGACACAATATGGGTGACCAGGTACTCATTCGACTCGCCTCGCTTCTACGGAATGCGGTACGGTCGGGCGATTACGTGGGTCGCTGGGGAGGAGATGAGTTTCTGGTGATCGCAACCGATGTCGCTGAAACCGACGATGCGATTCTGGTGGATAGGATTCTCACCATGACGCGAAATTTCGATTGGGGACGGATCCTGGATTTGGAGCAGCTTTCGGTCACCGTCAGCATAGGCCATACCAGATACCATCGTCACGATACAAAGCACCACATCCTGAAACGGTGCGACAAACATCTCTACATCGCCAAGAACTCGGGCAAAAACCGCTCCAGCGGAGATGTTTCCGACAATATGGTTTCGCTTGCCTGATCGGATGGGTGCGGCTATAGTGTTTTTATGAGAATCACAGGAAAAACCATCACACTTTTTTTCACCATCATTGCAGGCTGCTTCATCATCGGACTTGCAGCGGTTCCTGTCGCCACCAACGGCCCTTTGGCGACGATCGTTGCGATCACTGCCTTGACGGCTTCGGTGAGTTTCCTCTGCGGACTGTTCACCGACGACTACTCATGGACAGATCGGTTGTGGAGCACCTCTCCGGTGGTCTACGGGTGGATCTATGCGTATGCCTCAAACTTCACGTTTGAAGTGACTTTGGCTGCTGTGTTGGTTACTCTCTGGGGAATTCGGCTCACCTTCAACTTCGCCCGCAGGGGAGGCTACACCGGAGGAGAAGACTATCGCTGGCCGATTCTTCGGAAGAAAATCGGTCATCCCTTGTACTGGCACATATTCAATCTGCTGTTCATCGCAGTGTACCAACAATTCCTGTTCATCTGCTTCACGCTACCTCTGAACTTCATAGGAGGGAACATCGGTCCATGGACGATACTTGGGATAGTGCTGGCGATGGGGTTCCTATTTGTGGAAACATTGGCCGATCAACAGCAGTATACGTTCCAGCAAGCCAAGTACGGACTTCTCGAAAAGTGTGGCGAGTTGGATGAAGACTATGACAGGGGATTCAGAACCACCGGTCTATTCGCCCATTCTCGCCATCCCAACTACTTGGGAGAACTCGGTTTTTGGTGGAGCATATATCTGTTCACCACATCTACAATGGGAACGGTGTTCCACTGGAGTATGGTGGGACCATTGCTGCTCACCCTACTCTTTGTGGGATCCACAATATTTACAGAAGGTATCACCGCATCAAAATATCCTTCGTATGAAGACTATAAAAAATCCGTGTGGCCCATTTTCCCTAAGCTCTGGAGATGAGTATATTGGAGGTATCGGATGGAAGGAACCGCAAAAATGCTATGGTGCATGGTATTGGTCGCACTGATGGTCCCGGTGCAGATGATGGCTTCGGGAAACAAAGCAATTCCTTCCAGCGATGAAGGAGATATTCCGATGACATCGATTGAACAGAGATACCCCTACCAACCTCTCGATGAAGCCCTCAAGGCATCCTTGAATCCATTGGAGGCCCATGTGTTGTTGAAGAAGGGTACCGAAAGGGCCTTCACAGGATTGTATACCGACACCACCGACGAAGGCACCTACTATTGCAAACAGTGCGGTTCCCCACTGTACGCATCACAGGACAAGTTCCATTCTGGTTGCGGTTGGCCGTCGTTCGACGACGAGCTGCCGAATGCGGTGGAGCGGCATCCCGATCCCGACGGAATGCGTACCGAAATCGTATGTGCCACCTGCAAGGGACACCTTGGACATGTGTTCCTCAATGAAGGATTCACCGACAAGAATACCCGCCACTGTGTGAATTCGATCAGTCTCGAATTCAGAAACGGCCCACCTGTGGCCAAGGCCGTCTATGCCGGCGGCTGTTTTTGGGGAGTGGAACACCTCTTCGAGAAACTTGAAGGGGTGTATCAGGCGGTATCGGGCTATAGCGGAGGCCATCTTGAGAATCCCAGCTACCAGGATGTACTCGGACACCGTACGGGACATCTCGAGTCGGTTGAGGTGAGCTACAATCCCCTTGTGATCAGCTACGAGGATTTGACCAAGTACTTTTTCGAAATCCATGATCCCACCCAATCCAATGGTCAAGGACCCGATATCGGGAACCAATACCTCTCGGCGGTCTTCTATCGCAGCAGAGGTGAGTACGACACCGTGATCGATCTGATCGGACAACTCGAGGACAAGGGAATGCAGATCGCCACACAATTGCGACCGGCAGCCATTTTCTGGCCCGCCGAGGAGTACCATCAGGATTATTACGAGAGAAAGGGAACAGTGCCGTATTGCCACGCATGGACCAAGAGGTTCTGACATGTGCGACACTATCGTCACCATCGATGGAGAAACCGGAACACGGCTTTTCGCAAAGAACTCCGACAGATATCCCTCCGAACCACAACTCATACAGTACGTGCATGGAGAAGAGGGGTTGGATGTTCCCACCCAAATCGAACATCGCTCACATTACGATAGGACGCAATATGCACAGATTCGGCAGGCTGCCCGACTTTACTCCAATCCCTTGTCGGCACTCATCAGCAGGCCCGCCTGGATCTGGGGGGCGGAGATGGGCGTGAATGAAGCGGGAGTTGCGATCGGCAATGAAGCGGTGTTTGCAAGACGTCGTGTGGAGAGGCGCGGTCTGCTTGGCATGGACATGCTCCGGCTGGCCCTACACAATGCCCACGATGGTGCCGAGGCGTTGGGTGTGCTCACACATTTGATGGAGAGTTTCGGACAAGGTGGCAACGGCAGCTACGAGGGAACCCTCAAGTACCACAACTCCTTCCTCATCTCGGATGCGAAGGAGGCCTATCTGTTGGAGAGTGCGGGACGCCAATGGGAATCGAGAAGGATAGGGCAACACCATACCATCTCCAACAGTTACTCAATTCCGGAATTTTCACGTATCCATGCGAGCAAAATCCATCTTCTGTTCACCAAAGGTGAATCGAGACGGAAGAGAAGCCTTTCACTGGTCGGTTCCAGTTCCGGTTCAGTGGAATCGATGAAAACGATTCTCCGTGACAATCTCGGCATGAAGGGTCCAATGGACCACAGCATGGGTTCGATCTGCATGGATTCGACCGGATTCGTGAAAAGTCGGACGATGGCTTCCATGGTGGTTTCCTATCGCAACGGGAAGCCGTTGGCATGGATGACCGGATCCCCATTGCCGAACTTTAGTCCATTCCTCCCCTTCCCGTTGGATGAAAGGGCCTTCAAAGAGGCTCCCCATCAAGACATCGCATACTCCTACCGCTTTGCAAAAGAGCGGATGGAGTTGCTTCGGCACATTCTCATCGCTCCGGTGAAGGCACAGGAACGTATCGGAGAATTGGTGAAGGAAACCGAGGCGAAATGTAGTGTATTGCTGGAGGAATGCAAAGATCCCACCGAGGCATCCATCGCATGCCTCGTCGAAGAACAATCCTATCGCATCGCGGTGAGGAAAGTGCTTGTGGAGTTCGGAGCCGAATCCAAGAACCTGTATGAGAAACCCGACGGCTACTATCGTTGCGGGTGATTCAATCGATCCAGTTCTCCAATCCCTCCACGGCCACATCGGCCGAGATCATGCCACTGAACACAAGATAGGAATTCTTTTCCACAGCGTGTCCGAGCACCATCCGTGGGGTGAAGGCCACATCGAGATGTCCAAACTGGGTTGCGATCGTGGCGACGGTAAACGTGGATTGTTGCTCCGGCTGGTTTGGTGGAGCGTCCCTGACCGACAATACAGGACCACATACAAGCACCACATCATCCTGCAACTGGGAACTGCGCTTCTCTTCAGGTACTTCGGGATCGTGTTTCATCATGAAATTCAAGGGAAAGATCCTTTTATCGGTGAGCATGGTGGGAAATTGCGATTGCTTGGGATCCTCGGCATAAGCCTTCTCATAAGCCTCCCTCGACCCGTAGGATTCGAGTACAAAAGGGAATGCCACCACCTGCATGGCGATCGAGTGTCCCTCCTCAAAGGGTGGAAGCACCGCAGGGTTCACCAGATGGGCGACGAACACTGCATCTTGGGCCACATTCGTACAGGCTACCACCGCGGTGAGCGGATCGGCATCCTTGGGAGTCACATTGAAGAATGGAATCGCATTCCACATGCAACGACCGGAGAGATGGGTATCGGTACCAAGAATCCTCACATCCTCACCATCACGAACAGCCCTGAAGATGAACTCCACTCCCGAGGGAAGCGTGTGGACCATGTAATAGGCTCCATTGGCCTGTCGCCATCGCGAGTCCCGGTACATCTCGAGCATCCGATCGGAATCCAACACACCATCGGTGACCAGATAATCCAAGGCTAGGTTGTGGACAAAAACGGGCATAGGGACCTCCTGATGGTGCAATAGTATCAGAGGATGGGCTTTTGTACCATGGTGACACTTGTCTCCATTGCCCCATGCCGCTAGAATGGGACCGTTATGGACTGGGCAGAATTCATCACCGTATTCGGCATCGCTGTGGGTTTGTCGATGGACGCATTCGCCGTTTCGATCACCCAAGGTGCATGTCTAGAGATCAAGGACCTCCGTTACCCCTACACCATCGGTGTGACCTTTGGAGCATTCCAAGCGATCATGCCCTTGGTTGGTTGGCTTGCCGGCACCACATTCAAGACCAAAATCCAAAATTTGGACCACTGGATAGCTCTCCTGCTCCTCGCGGCCATAGGTATCAAGATGTTCGCCGATGGATTCATCGATTTCAGGCGCAAGAGACGGGCACGTTCACTCGGTATGGCGTGTGAGGATTCATGTGGGGCCCAGCTGCGTTTCCACGATCTGATGATGATGGGGATCGCCACCAGCATCGATGCATTGGCAGTGGGAATCACCTTCGGAATGCTCGATATGAATATCTGGTTGAGCATTCTGATCATAGGAACCACCACATTCATTCTTTCCACGTTTGGTGTACTGATCGGCAAACGAACCGGACCACTACTCGGTGACAAGATGGAGATGACTGGAGGAATCGTACTGGTTGCCCTCGGGTTGAAGATCATGATCGAACATTTGTTGAAGGGGATCTGAATGTGGGACATACACCGCCATCAACCGTTTCCCGGCGAAACACCTCCACCTGACGATTGGAACATCTGGTTCGCCACCAGTGGGATGGAAGAGTGGGACCGCTACAAGTCGATGGAACCCAAATTGAACCATCATCACGGCTATGGGATCCTTCCACAATCCATGGACCCGGATATCGCCATCCCAACCATCGTCGCGAGACTCGAAGAGGTCGTGAAGCCCGACCGGATGTGGTATCTTGGGGAATTCGGCATCGACACCCGCTACAGCGCCACCGTTCCGTTGGACACACAGATGTGTCTGACCGAGACACTACTCGCATGGGCATCCAGTGAATCAAAGGTTGCGGTGCTTCACCATGTGGGTCCGATGGATCTGTTGGAACGAATGTTGATCAAGACTGCACCTACTGCTCCGGTGGTTATCCATGGGTATCTCAAATCGGTGCAACAGGCCCGTCGTTTGTATGATTTGGGAGCGATGGTCTCCATCGGTCCCACACTCTGGTCGAGACGAACCAAGCTTGGTGAACATATGAAGGAACTCGACGTACCGTTTTTGATCGAGACCGATTATCCCTCGGTACCGATGGAAGGAACGTATCGAACAGTATATACGACCCATTTGGAGAGGACCAGTCTCCTTTGCGGGATGCACGTAGGGGAATTCAAGGAGATGATCGATGGATATGCGAAGATTCTTACGAATCGGTAGATTGCTTGGGGAACCTTCTTTGACCACCCTATCGGAAGCACATGTCGTGATAGTTGGATTGGGAGCGGTGGGGTCCTATGCGTTGGAGGTACTTGCCAGAAGTGGTGTGGGACACCTTCGTCTTGTCGATTTCGATACCGTCGGAATCACGAACATCAACCGCCAGTTGTTGGCCACCGACTCCACCATCGGAAGGGACAAGGTGTCGGTTGCACGCGAACGGGTAATGGATATCAATCCGGAGGCCGAAGTGGAAGCTCTCCAGCTGTTCGCCCACGAGGATACCCTATCGGTCATCCTTGCACCACCGGTCGATCTGGTCATCGATGCGATAGACTCCCTCACACCGAAACTTGCCTTGCTGGAAGGGCTCTACAGGCGTGGAATCCCCACCATCAGTTCGATGGGGGCCGCATTGCGAACCGATCCGTCCAAGATCACCACCGGAGATCTCATGGACACCAAGGGATGTCCCTTGGCAAAACAGGTTCGCACGAAACTTCGCCGTCGAGGAATAGGACGAGGAATATTCACCGTCTATTCCACCGAACCGGTGCACTTCGAATACCGTGAACCCGAGGAAGAAACGCATGCCGAACACAATGAACAGATACTCGACCGGGGACGTGTGAGGAAGGTGCTCGGCAGCCTTCCCAGCATCACCGGAATGTTCGGTCTCCGCATAGGACACGAAGCGGTATCCAGAATCCTCGAAATGAATGGTATAGCTACCCCAGGACAGGCCCTGGACCCAGGAAGCGTCGCATCCTCTACCATCTAGCCCTACGTTTCCTGCACTCACTCGGTAAAGTATCCATAAATGGATCCGCTACCCTCGTTTCGTTGGGAAATGAAGCGGAACGAACACTAAGGAAGTCTATTCCTCCGAACACCAAACCAGGAGGAATATAATATGGAATGGAAACGAATTTCGCCTCTCGTGATGATAGTGGCCATCGCATTGATGGTGGTGGCGGGATGTGATCAGAACACCGGAGTGCCACACACAGGGTCGCTCACGATCGCATTGCAAACCGATCGGTCCGGTATGAGCCGCAACATCGATCCAAGTGGAACGGATCCTTTGGTGATCTCCAGTTTCACACTCAGTGGAACAGGACCCGAAAACCAAACATTGGGAACCGTCACCACAAGCGATACGACCATCACACTGGACAATCTGTTGCTGGGGGATTGGACATTCACCGCAACCGCGTACAACACCGATGGTGTCGCATTGGTCCAAGGAACGGTGAACACCCATGTGACCGACACCGACCACACGGTGGAGATATCGCTGGAAGGAACGATGGGTCTCGGTTCATTTTCCCTCGTGTGCGATTGGAATGTGGCACAAACCAGTGAATTCACCACCATCGACATGAAGCTGATCGACGGAAGTGGCAACGAGGTTGCCGGACTCACCACCGCCGAAGATTATGTGAACGGTAGCGCCACTCTCACAGGAACGAATATACCCGCAGGATTTTATACCGCGATCGCCACACTCAAGACGAAGGAGGAACTCATCGGAGGATTCGCCGAGAGTGTCCGCATCATCGATGGAACACTCAGCAGCGCCAGTCGTACGATCGATATCGGGCATATGGTCGATGGGGCTACGATCACCATAGTGGACAACACCACGGCTCCCGTCGAAGGAACCATTGCGGTTACTCCCGCCACACTGGCAGTCGGGGATCCGGCAACCCTCACCTACACTTTGGATGCCGGTCAAGATGTGGTGATGGAAGACCTCACCATACAGTGGTATTGTGATGGTGTTCCCATAGATGGTGCGACACAACCGGTCTACTCCATCACAGAGGTGTTGGGAGGAACATATAGATACGACGTAATCGCAAGCCTACCCGAAAGCGGATCGGTAGGATCCTGCGGAGTTGAAATCTCCGTTGAAGTCACACCCCAACAAGTAATCGTACAATGATGCGAATGCTCATAAGAGAGAAGCGGCCTGGGCGAACCATGGTTCGAACGGTTCGGGTCGTTTCGTATCGAGATTCAACGAGGCGACCTTCACATGCAAGGTCGCCAATTCCTGAGTCCCACGCATCACCCGCTGTAGGAATACCATCGAAAAGCGTTTCGATTGCTCCAATGTGGTGACCACAGTAAGCAAATCATCGAGCAAGGCAGGAGCATGGTAGACCACTTCGATCGACTTCACAACGAAGGCGATCCTCTTCCGGTCCATCAGCTCTGCCTGCCCAGGCCTATCGGCCGATACCAGACGCAACAATTCCGTGCGTGCGTGTTCGGCGAAATCGAGATACTTCGCATGGTACACGATGCCACCGGCATCGGTATCGCTGTAATAGACACGAACGGGAAATTCAAAAGCCATGCCGCATCCTCAGAAATTCAATGTAGCGAACAAGTCGTCCATCGTCTCGGCCCTTCTGATCATCCGTACCGAACCATCAGCTTGCAACAGATACTCCGCCGAACGAAGTTTGGCATTGTAATTGAATCCCATCGCATGACCATGCGCACCGGTATCATGGATCACCACCACATCTCCCGGTTCGATGACCGGCAAATTCCTATCGATGGCGAACTTGTCGTTGTTCTCACAAAGGGAACCGGTCACATCGTAGGTCTCGGTGGCCTCCTGGTTTTCCTTACCCACCACAGTGATATGGTGGTAGGCACCATACAAGGCAGGTCGCATGAGATTGGCCATCGAGGAATCGAGACCCACATACTTCTTGTACTTCTCGGTCACATGCCGCACCTTCGATACGAGGTAACCATAGGGACCGGTGATCATCCGACCACACTCGAATACGATGTTGAGCGGATCAAGTCCCGACGGAACGATCATATCCCCATACAGCTTCTTGATCTCGTTTCCCACCCATTGGAGGTCCATCGCCTTTTGATCGGGACGATAGGGGATACCGACACCACCACCCATGTTCACGAACTCCAAACTGATTCCCAACTCATCCTTGAGTCGGATCGCCTGGGTGAACAGCATCCTTGCCGTCTCCACGATATAGCTGCCTTCGAGTTCGTTCGATGCGACCATGGTGTGGAGTGCGAAGCGTTTGGCACCCAAATCCCTCGCTTTTTTGTAAGCGGGAACCAATTGGTCGGTGGTCACACCATATTTGGCCTCGACAGGATTGCCGATGATCGCATTTCCGGTACGTCCACTTCCGGGATTGTATCTGAAGGAGATCAATTCGGGGATTCCCACGGAACCATTGAGCATATCGATATGTGTGATATCGTCAAGATTGATCACGGCTCCCATCCCGTAGGCTTTCCTGAATTCCTCGACTGGAGTATCGTTGCTGGTGAACATGATGTCTTCACCGGTAATCCCAGCCTGTTCGGAGAGCACCAGTTCGGGCAATGAGCTGCAGTCGGCTCCAAATCCCTCGTCCTTCATTATCTTGAGGATCTCGGGATTGGGACATGCCTTCACCGCATAATAATTCTTGAATCCGGGAACCCAGGAGAAGGCCTCCTTGAAGGCCTTCGCATTGGCCCGTATGGCCTTCTCATCGTACAGGTGAAATGGTGTGGGATATTCATTGGCCAAGGCGAGCATACGCTCGGAACTTAAAGGCAATTTCTTTTCACTCATCATCTATTCCCCTCTTCAACGATCAAATTCCGTTTGATGCTCTCCACTGCTGCTTGAATATTTTCACGGTGACCGAAGGCACTCACACGGATGAATTGCTCACCCGCCGCTCCGAATCCGGAACCGGGAGTCGCGATCACCTGGCACTGCTGAAGCAACTGGTCGAAGAAGTCCCAAGATTTCATTCCGCCTGGAGTCTTGACCCAGAGGTACGGAGCATTGTCTCCACCGAACACGGTGAGTCCCACCGATCGGAGTCCTTCACGTATGATGCGGGCATTCTCCATGTAATAGGCGATGATTTCACGCGATTGGGCAAGTCCTTCCTTCGAGAGAACGGCCAATCCGCCATATTGGGCGATGTTGCTCGCACCATTGAAGAAGGTGACCTGACGACGGAACCACATCCGGTGCAATTCACCCGGTTCGGAATCCTCGGCTACCAACTCCTTGGGAACGATCGTCCATCCCAACCGTACCCCGGTGAAGCCGGCGAATTTGGAGAAACTGTTGATCTCGATCGCACATTCGCGTGCTCCGGGAATCTCGAAAATAGTCCTTGGCAGGGATTCGTCGGCGATGTATTCGGCATAGGCTGCATCGAACACGATCACCGCCTTATGCGTTCTCGCATAGTCTACAAAAGACTGTAGTTGCGCATGCGTAGCGACTGCTCCAGTGGGATTGTTGGGACTGCAAAGGTAGATGAGGTCGACCTTTTCGGCAGGTGGTTCGGGAAAGAACCCGTTTTCTTCGGTCCCGGCCAGATAGACGAATCCGTCATACTCGCCCTTCGCCTTATCGAACAATCCCGTTCTTCCCGAAACCACGTTCGAATCGACATACACCGGATACGCAGGATCCTGAACGGCAACCACATTGTCCGAATCGAAGATCGATTGGATATTGGCGGCATCGGCCTTCGCTCCATCGCTTACGAAAAATTCATCCGCAGCGATATCGACTCCCAAACTCTTGTAATAGCCCGAGAGCGCCTCCCTCAAGGGGGTGTCGCCCTGCTCATCACCGTATCCGGTGTAGGTGTCGGCATTGCCGAGGCGATCCACCTTGGCATGCAATCCATCAAGTACGGCCTCGGGCAAGGCCTCGGTCGTATTGCCGATGCCCAACTTGTGCAACTTCGCACCCGGATGGGCCTCCTGATAAATCCTTGCCCTGCGGGCTATCTCCGGAAAGAGATACCCGGCCGACAATTTACGATAATTCCTGTTGATAGTAGCCATGTGACATCCTTTTAAAAATTTATGTGCACGATCATCTGTTGCGGACCACATCGAGCGGAGCAAGGGCATTCATGATCTGCTTCCTGTGCTCCTCGTTCTCCAAGGAACACATCGGCAGACGGAACTCCTCTTCACACCAACCGTAGGCGGCCATGGCCGTCTTGATGGGAATCGGGTTCGTCTCACAGAAACAAGAAGCGAAGAACGGCGCGAGATTCTTCTCCCATGCACGAGCCTTCACGATATCCCCATCCAATGCAGCATGGATCATCGTCACCATCTGCGAAGGAATCAGGTTGGAGGCGACCGAGATCACTCCATCACCACCCGCTTCGATCAAATCCACCGCAATGTTATCATCTCCGCTCAATACTGCAAAGTCCCCGGGACTCCTGGCGATCACATCCTTCATCTGATCGAGATTGCCGGAGGCTTCCTTGACCGCAACTATGTTGGGACAATCTGTTGCCAGTTTCACCAACGTATCGGTTTCGATATTCACTCCGGTCCTTCCCTTGATGTTGTAGAGGATACAAGGAATACCAACCGAATCGGCGATCGTCCTGAAATGGAGATACAGCCCCTTCTGGGTCGGCTTGTTGTAATAGGGATTCACGAGCAACAGGGCATCAACTCCAGCGGTCTCGGCATGCTTTGAAAGCCGTACCGCCTCACTGGTGGCGTTCGAGCCGGTACCCGCGATCACGGGAACCCTGCGATCGGCGATCTCGACGGTGGTCGCGATCACCCTGTCATGCTCGGCATGACTCAAGGTCGGGCTCTCACCAGTGGTGCCACATGGGACCAATCCATCGATTCCTTGTGCGATCTGAAACTCGATGATGCGCTTGAATGCCTTGGCATCAACCAAACCATATCTGGTGAAAGGGGTTACCAGTGCCGTGTATACTCCGCTGAATCTCTTCATATTCCTCTCCTTTGCGCCTACGCGCATCTTGTTCGTATCATCCCGTAAGGTCGGCCATCATATCGTCGATGGAGAAGAATCCCTTCTTCCCATCGGCAATCCATGAGGCCGCCTGCAATGCCCCCGCTGCAAACCCTTCGCGACTTCTGGCACGATGGGTGATCTCTATCGAATCGACGGGGCTGTCGAAGATCAGGGTATGGGTTCCGGGATTGGAACCTCCCCTCGCGGCACTCAGATGTATCTCAGAGTCCTTGCGCTTCCTATCCAACCTTGCCGACTCCAACCGGTCCTTTCCGGACAATTCCTCCAATAGGATGTTGCCGAGCATGAGCGATGTTCCCGAAGGACTGTCGCCTTTTCCCGCATGGAACAATTCCTGTACCACCGGATCATAGGAAGGGAACTTGTCCATCACCCTGGCCGCATGGCGGACGATGGAAAAGAACAGGTGCACTCCTATCGCAAAGTTCCCCGACCAGATGATCGAACACGATCCTTCCTTCAACGAATCACGGATCGAATCCATTCGATCATACCAACCGGTGGTGGCGATCACCGCCGGAATTCGTGTCTCGGCGTAGCATCGGATACGATCCTCGATCCCCTCGGGCACCGAAAACTCAATGACCGCTTCGGCTCCTTCGATCGCCTTGGCATCAACATCCTTGGCAGTCACTTCCGGACCCTGCGCATGTGGGTCGATTATCGCAACCACCTCATGTCCCTCACGCAACGCCAATTCCCGGACCACATGACCCATTCGACCAAATCCCACGATTGCCATTCGCATACAACCTCCTCGCCCCGCATTCGATCGAATGGAGGCATTCTAGCAGAATTACAACATTATGTCTATAATAATAACAATATGTTTTTATAATAACAAAATTATTATTATAAGATCGGACCAGAACCCTCTCCATGCATTTTTTTATACTCATTCCAATACTGAGTGACATCCTTGATCAGCTTTGTGATGTGGTCGATCATACATGCCTCCGAATCCTCGACATCGTGGTTTCTCAACGCCTTGAGGATACGGTCATGGAAATTCGAATAATTGTCCCCCACACGATGTCGCAATTCTTCAAAGAGTTGCGATTGTTGGCCCATAGTGGAAAGCATCATATACAACGAGAAGAGCGCCTTGTTCTTGGATGCCTTGGCGATACCACTGTGGAAATTGATATCGTCGTTCGCAATACTCTGGTGATCGCGGGAGTGGCTCTGTTGGTTGAGCAGACACTCCTCCAGCTCCCCAAGCTCTCCTTCGGTGATCCTTTGGGCCGCCAGACGGGCGGTTTGGCGTTCTATTGCCATCCTGGCCTCCAGCACCATGAGAAAATTCTCCAAGACATTGCTGTTGATCAAATCATCAAGGCTCTTCTTATAATAATCGATCTCCAATGACGTGTTGGCCGCCTCGATCACCTGTTTCCCAAGCGAAGTGATGGAACGTCCCTTGTATCCGTGTTTCTCCACATATCCGAGCACCTCGAGTTGGTTCAGTTCCCTGCCCACAGTGGCGCTGCTCACCTCGATACCCTTCTCATTGAACGCATTCACAATGTACCAGGATCCCACCGGGTCTTCAGATTCGTTGATGATCTCCAATATATGCTTCTTCCACTTGTCCTTTGTGATGTCCAAGGTATCCCTCCCATGCCACGAAAATTTCGCAATGTGTTTCAAGTATAATACAGCGCTCCCATGCTTTCCACACTATTCGTTAATTATTCCTAATATGATGAGTAGCAACAATTATAGCCCAAGAACTACATATGATGCAATGGAATATCTTTCAACTGTTTTTCTTGACTTGGGAAGCCGGAGGGTTTAAACTACTACCACTCATAGTATGAGTAGCATATACGCAATAAGGAGTCAGCCATGATGAAAGGCGTCTTCACCGCATTGGTAACCCCCTTCAATACCGACGGAAGCATCGATTTGGGTGCCTATCGGGATCTCATCACCTACCAGATCGAGAGTGGAATCGATGGTCTAGTACCGGTAGGGACCACCGGAGAAAGTCCCACGTTGGAACCCGACGAAAAGGAGCTTCTCATCAAAACCGCGGTGGAACTGGCCAATGGCAAGATCCCGGTGATCGCAGGCACCGGCTGCAACAATACCAAACATGCGGTGGAGTCGACAAAAATCGCCAAGGCTCTTGGTGCCGACATGTCGTTGCAAGTCGCACCCTACTACAACAAACCTACGAACGAAGGCTTGTATCGCCACTTCATCACCATAGCGGAGGAGAGTGGATTACCTTCGGTACTCTACAATGTACCGGGTCGCAGTGCGATAAACATGGGAGTGACCCTCCTTCTACGACTCGCCGAACACCCCTTGATCGTAGCACTCAAGGAAGCATGCGGTGTCATGTCCCAAATCCAAACCATACTACATAAGCGCCCGGAAGGCTTCTCCATCCTCTCTGGTGACGATTCGTTGACGCTTCCGATGATGGTCTGCGGCGGCGATGGGATAATCAGTGTGGCCAGCAACATGTTTCCCAAGGAGATGGTCGAGATGACCCATGCGATGTTGCACAAGGATATGGTGAAGGCCCTTGAAATCCACAACAAGCTCTATCCCTTCTTTGTGAACGAATTCATCGAAGCCAATCCGGTTCCCATCAAGACCTACATGGCCCAGAAGGGAATGATCGGGGAAACCGTGCGACTTCCCCTCTGCAATCTGTTGCCTGAGAACAGGCAAACATTGTTGTCGACCTTCAACTGACCTCTCTTCAGCAACATTATCACTGGTATACGCTGTACTCATCGTTTTGGGTACAGCGATCTTTTATGTAATGTTAATATTGATATATTTTCGTTTTTATAATAACATGATGTCACTCATATAACAGGGAGTGATAATATGGTACGAATCATACTCAACGGATGCAATGGAAGAATGGGAACGGTCCTCACCGACCTCGTCGCCAAGACCACAGACATGCAGGTGGTCGCAGGTATCGATGTATTCGAACTACCGAGGGATTACCCGGTGTTCAGCTCCCTTGCAGATTGCGATGTGAAGGCCGATGTGATCATAGACTTCAGTTCTCCCAAGGGGCTTGGCACCTGGCTGCCGGTCGCGGTGGAGAGGAAACTCCCTGTGGTGGTGGCCACCACTGGAATGGATGGCGAACAGTTGAAGTTGCTGGAGGAGGCTTCCAACAGGATACCCCTTTTCCAATCGGGCAACATGTCGTTGGGAATCAACCTCGTGCAACAGTTGCTGCAGAGTTCGGCCAAGGTGCTCGGAGACCGCTTCGATGTGGAAATCATCGAAAAGCATCACAATCTGAAGAAGGATTCCCCCAGCGGCACAGCACTGATGCTTGCCGACAGCATCAATAGCGTGAGGGTGAACAAGTACCGCTATGTGTGTGGACGTGAAGGTGGCGACACCTTGCGCAAGAACGACGAATTGGGTATCCACTCGCTACGTGGAGGTACCATCGTCGGACAACACGAAGTGTCCTTCGCGGGACAGGATGAAGTGATCACCATCGGTCACCAGGCCTTCTCTCGTCAAGTATTCGGTACCGGAGCCCTGGCGGCGGCCAGATATGTCGTGAGGATGCGGCCGGGAAGGTACTCGATGCAGGATATGATCAATGAATCGAGTGCGGTGACCACACTCTACTCCTATCCCGAGGAAGTGCTCGTATCGATCGACCATCTGCCCAGGGATATGGAGGTGATCTCCGGATTATATGAAGTGTTGGCCAAGAACGATATCTTCATCGACATGATCAGCCATACCGGAGCGACCAATGGGTACATCTCGGTGAGTTTCACCATCAAGAGCAAGGACCAGGACAAGACCCGTAAGCTGTTGCAGCAGATGGTGAGTGAGAATACCCAAATCAAATTCGACATCATGGACAACATCACCAAGTTGACTGTGGAGGGACCTGGCATGGAATTCCAATCGGGTGTCGCCTACAGGGTCTTCTCCTGCATGGCAAAGGCAGGAATACCGATCTATGCGGTGACGACATCGGAGAGCAAGATATCGTACGTCTCACCCTCCAAGGATGTCGATCGTGCGGTGGCGATCATCAAGGAAGAATTCGGGATCTGATCACACTGCGGGCAGCCGCTTCATGTTCACCACCTGTTCGTAGCACTCGTTCGGATAGGAAACATGGATAACGGCTGTCCTATCGTTCTTCTTGATCTTCACCACCCTCAGGACGGTACCTTGGCATACCACGCTACCCATTCTGTCCACCATATCGATCGTCTGACCCTCTGTGGGCAGAGGTACATACTCGAACGGAAAAGCAATGTAGGCAAGATCCTCCTTGAACAAATACTTCTTCAAGTAGATGGCCAGCCCGGGGCACGCGGCCACACAGATGCCGCAACCGGTGCACTTGTCGAGGTCCACCACAGGAAGATTGGTGATCTCGTTTCCCACGATGATGGCACCTTGTGGACAAGAGGTCTCGCAGGGGTTGCAGGGAATGCCCTCTATGCATTCGATCACCGCTCCGAGAGCCCTTCTGTCCTCAGGTGGCAATTGATAACAGACACTTTCGTGCAACTGTTCGAGACTTGGAGCTCCGGTGATCTTCAAACCAAGATCCTCATGTATTTCAATACCCATACGATCACCCCTCGTTGTATGCGATGATGGCAGCTTTCGCATCACGTCGCTTCTGTCCGAACATACCCGATCTCAATGCCAACATCCTGCCTTCCGCCGCAGCAAAGCCGTAGGTGTAGGTGTCCTCATCGACATACCCCAACGAATGGGCGGCACAGAGACCAGCCATCCTCCCCTCCTCCATCGCGGTACTGGCTTCCTCGACCCCAGATATATCGCCGGCGATATAGATGGAAGGGATACTAGTTCGCATACTCCTGTCATGCAACGGTACCATGCCTCCCAGCAGTGGACTGTAGACTGGAGCACAACCGGCTGCGAACGCCAACTCGACCAAAGGGGTAAGCCCGGCCGCAATGCAGATGGTATCGACATCGAGATCCTTCTCGGTTCCCGCGATGGGCTTCCAAGACTCGTCCAATTGCACGATGGTGGCCGATTCGACATGGTCCGTACCCCTCGCCTCCAACACCGTGTGGCTGGTATAGAAAGGGACTCCGGCCCTCCGGACCTTGGCGGTATGCACACCATACCCTCCCAGTCTCGGAGCCGCCTCCACGACCGCCTTCACATCACCACCCGCCTGCAGCAGTTGATACGAGACGATCACACCTACATTTCCCGAACCGATCATCAAAAAGCGCTCTCCGGGAAGTACCCTGTGGAGGTTGATCATGGTCTGGGCAGCTCCCGCTCCCATCACTCCAGGAAGAGTCCATCCGGGAAAGTTCACTGCGTTTTCGACCGCTCCTGTGGCGAGAATGATCCGCTTGGCACGTACATTCACGGTGTGTTCCCTGTTCCTCACAATCCAGACATCGCTTTGATTGAAGATTCCACAGACTTCCGCATCAAGCCACACCTCTATATCGAGGTCTTCGGCATCCTTGAGAAGTTGCGTTCCGATATCGATGCCACGTACTCCGGCTTGATGGTCTTTCGATCCGAAGAACTTATGGATCTGTTTGAACAATTGCCCACCCGGCTTGCTGTTTTCATCGACGAGCAGTACCCTTGCCCCGGTACGAGCCGCTTCCAAAGCTGCCGAGAGCCCGGCTGGACCGGCTCCCACCACCACTATTTCCCTTTCCAGCATCATTGGCCCTCCTGAGTGTTCCATGCACCGTACCCCATCTGGGTTTGGATGACCATGCCTTCCTCCACCGCGGTGATGCAGGTGCGGACATTTGGTATTCCGTTCACCGTCATCACGCAATCGGTGCAACGACCTATTCCGCAGTAGATTCCCCTTGGTTCATGGACCTTGATGGTCTTCCTGAAATATTGCTTTCCACTCGCCATCAAGGCAGCGGCTATCATTTCTCCCTTGCGGGCCCACAACTCTTCACCATCAACGATGATCCTCACCATCTCGGACTCGGGTAGCGCTCCGAGCACCGGGTGTTCAACAATCCTTCGCATCGGTTGGCTCCTCCTCCAGCGTCTTCATCTTCTCGGTACGTACCGGGAAACGATAATTTTTCTGCAACACCTCTTCGATCGGAGTTCCCGTCCTTTGGGCAATGATTCGGGCGATGACCTTGCTGCAACTGCGCCCTTGGCACAATCCCATTCCGGCACGAGTGATGCGCTTCACATCATCGATGGTGGTATATCCTTCATCGATCACAGCCTCTATTTCCCGTAGTGTGACCTCTTCACATCTGCAAATGAAGAAATCCTTCTCCTTTCCATCCATCACGACACCTCCATCACACCTTTGGCGGAAAACCTATTGGGCGAGAGCTCCTCCAATCTTTGGGGAACCTCATGTGCATCCACCATCGCCGCAAGCAATTTGCCGGTGATGGGAGCGAGACTGATGCCGTCACCCTCATGCCCGGCTGCGGTGTAGAAGCCTTCGACAGAAGTATGTTCACCCAATATCATCTTGCCATCGGGCGTAGCGGGTCGCAATCCGGCGATCGCCCGGATGAAATTCACATCCTTGAGCATGGGAATATAGCTGGTGGCCTGATTGATCAAGGCACGAATCCCTTCCAATGTGGTCCCCTTGTCGTACCCGACGTACTCCCTTGTGCTGCCGATGAGGTAGGAATCACCTTCGGTCCGGGTCATGGCAAAGCCAAGCCCCAAGGCCATTTCGGCTTCGGTGGCATCGATCTCGGTACCGGGTCGCAATTTGGTCACCAAATATTTCGCACTCCAAAGATTGGTCTCGCCTATCGAAGGAATCTTCTCGGTGATGATGATCTGTCCCCTCTTCGGTTCGATCGGCACATATGCATCGACCATTCGTGCGATTTGTCCCGCCCAGGCCCCGGCGGCATTGACCACCACAGGAGCCTGGAATGTTTCGCCACGGCCTGTACCCACAAGGAAATCACCATTGCCATCCACACGAATATCGATTACAGGACTGTGGTGAAGCACCTTCATTCCCATGGAGCGACTTTTCTGTGCAAGCTTGTGCATCACCGAGAAAGGGTACGCCTGGGAATCCATCGGACTATAGGTGGAGGCGATGAACCGTTCATCCAGGAAGGGCTGCTTCCTCCGCATCTCCTTGTTGGAAAGAATCTCCACATCGAGCCCATAGGAGCGTTGCTGTCGCACGAACTCTTCCATGATCTCGAGTTCCTCTAAGTTCTGTATGAGCACCATTCCTCCCAGATTGTCGAACCCAAGTGAATCTTCGAGTTCTCCGACCAGGGACTTGTAGAGTTCCAGACTTTCGAATGCCAATTCCAAGTTGATGCCCGGTTTCTTCGATTGGAAAAGAATCATATCGTCACACGCGCCCGAAGCTCCATCGGCGAAGCCTCCCGATTCTACCACAAGTACCCGTTTGCGACTTTTCGTCAGATAATAGCCACAGGAGAGTCCAATGATTCCCCCTCCGACCACAATCACATCATACGAACCATTCATTTGTCATTCCCCATTACAACTACCCATTGGATGAGCAGGTTTTACCCAATAAAAAACCACATTCCATGCAACCGTTTGTCGGAGCATCACCACAATGCTCCGACATGCGCATCAGTCGCATCATGCGGCAATAGCACTTCCTTTGGAAGCTTTCATCTTCATCATCACGAACAACAGTATGACAAGACCCGCCGAGGCCAGGATTGCCAACTGCACAGCCAAGTTGTGCATGATCGTAAGATTGCAGGATCCCACCACCAGCAATGCCGACAGCAGACCGAACAACAATCTCTCGACGGTATTGAGCCTTCTATGGAAGTAGGAACGGAAGGCGGCACCCATGGCTACCACCGCATAGGCGACCACGATGATCAAGGTGATCACCTCGAGGGCCGAACCATTCAGCATCAAAGCCGGATTGAATACGAAGATATAAGGGATGATGAATCCTACGATCGCCATCCTCATCGCTTCGAAACCGGTCTTCAACGGATCGGAACCGGCGATCGCGGCACCACAATAGGATGCGATACTCACAGGAGGGGTGATCTCGGCGAGGATTGCGAAGTAGAAGACGAACAGGTGGGCCGTCAGCACATTGATTCCCATCGCCTGAAGTGCCGGTCCACCGATTGTGACAGCCACGATATAGGCAGGAGTACAAGGCATTCCCATTCCCATCAGGATCGAAGTCACCATGATGAGGATCAAGGCGGGCAACAACACCCCACCCGACCAGGATTGGATCACCGAAGCAATTCCCAAGGCGAGTCCAGTATTCGTCACGATACTGATCACCATTCCTGCTCCAGCACAAGAGACTGCCAACATGATGAGGTTCTTGCCCGACAACTCGAAGGTGTCCCATAGTTTGGCCGGAGTCATCATGGTCTGCTTGTTCAAGAACGTGAGGAGGAAGGTGGCGAGAATTCCGTAGACCGCTGCAATAAAGGGTGAGAATCCGACCACGAGCAGCACGACCAATACAATCAAAGGGATCAACTGGTACGAATCCTTGAGAATCTGTTTCCGTGAAATGACTTCATCCTTGTCCATTCCCCGCAAGCCCTCCTTCTTGGCCTGGAAGTGGACCCTGAGCAAGATGCTGAGGTAGTAGAATATGGCTCCCAGCAGAGCGGCCTTGATGATATGGACATACGCAATGCCGGTGATCTCAGACATGACGAACGCTCCGGCACCCATGATGGGAGGCATGAGTAAACCGCCGGTGGAGGCCGCCGATTCGACCGCTCCGGCGAACTGGGAACGATACCCCAACCTCTTCATGAGAGGAATGGTGAACACTCCGGTTGCATACACATTCGCCGCGGCGACACCACTGATCGAACCGAACAGACCGGAGGAGATGACCGCGATCTTGGCCGGTCCTCCGGCGCTCTTGCCAGCGAGTGAAACTGCCAAATTGGTGAAGTATTCACCGGTCTTGGTGTTCTGCATGAAGGCTCCGAATATGACGAACACGGCTACGAATGTGGCCGTCACTCCGACAATGGAACCGTAGATTCCCGCACTGGTGATCAGGTAGTTGATCTCGGCTATGCGGCTAAGAGCCAGTGGTTTCGAATAGAAGACTCCGCCAAGCGCGGGAGCGATGAAGATATATACGAAAAAGATTCCGATGAGGATCGCCATGGCGGGAACGACAGTTCTCCGCACCGCCTCGATGATCAATATGATATTGATCCATCCCAACACCGCTTCAAGGTTGGTGACGGGATCGAACAATTCCATCCTCATGTTCAACGCATCGTTCATGATCATGAGATAAATCGGAGGCGCGATCGCCAATAGGGCCAGCACGACATCAAGAACCGAAGGACGATCCTTGGGTGAATTCTTTGTCGCAGGATATAGAAGAAACGCCATTGGCAACAACACCAACAGGTGGATACCCCTCTGGATCCTCGGCTGGAAGACTCCAAAGATCGCTGTGTAGAGGTGGAACACCGCCACCGCGACGAGACAGAAACTGACCAACCACTTCATCCAACCTTTCAATTCACGCATTTTGGACCACTCCACTTAATCTTTATAGTGGGAGCGCGCGAACACGAGGTTCGACACGCCCCCGAATGATACGATCCGGTAATTCAACCAGAACTATTTCAGGACACCGATCTCCCTATAGTACTTCTCGGCACCGGGGTGCAGAGGAACCATGGTGTTGGGAGCATTTTCCTTGGAGAAATACTTCTGGAACGAGGGGTTGAGCGACTTGACTTCGTCGATATTCTCCATCAAGACCTTTACGAAGTTGTAGGCGACAATTTCAGGAAGATCGACCCGTGCAATAATCTCGGTGGAGTGTCCGATGGCCTGGACATCCTTGTCGATCTTGTCATAGGTACCGCCGGGCACCCTGTTGAGACCAGATTCGAAAGAGACCGTTCCGTAGGTCTCGGCTGAGAACTTGACCAGATCGTCGGAAGCTGCGAGCAACACGGAATCCCTGGAGATCGCCATTTCGGTGATCGCCGAACCGGGGAGACCAAGACATGCGATGACATAATCCACGTGGCGGTCCTTGTAGAGGTTGACCATGTCGCCATATGCGGCATAGATGACCCTACCACCGTTCTTCTCTATCTGCTCATAGGAGATGCCGTAATAATTCTCAAACAACAGCGAAGTGAGGGCACGCTCACTTGTACCTACCATCGGACCGGCAAGGTTGACCTTCTCACCAGCCTTCACCTTTGCCACCAATTGGTCGATCGTGGTGATTCCAGTACTCTTTGCAGCCAAGAAATGATAGAAGTCGACGGAGAAGTTTCCAGCCAAGCCCCTGATTCCCTTGAATTCCTTCTCGAACAAGGGAGCAGTTCCATTGTAGGCGGCCTTGTCCACATATCCGACGCCCCAACCGAAATCATCTTGACCGGCATCCAATTTGGCGGGATTGACGGTTCCGCCACCGGGTATGACCTTGATCGTGATTTCGGGAACATTGTTCTTCACGATCGCCGACATGCCTCCTGCTTGGGTATACCATCCACCACCCATACCACCTGCGGTCCATGAATAGGTTGCCGGAGTAAGTGTCTCGGTATCACCGGCAACCGTTTCGGTCTGACCGGCCGCGAAGAGCATCCCCGCTGACAGTACCAAAGACAGGATCAACAACACCATTGAAAACTGTTTCATGTTTTCCTCCTTTTGTTTCGATAATCCCTTCTCAATTCAGCTACTTCTTATAGTATGAGTAGCAAGTACATCATAGCACGGGAGCTCCCGTTGTCAATCTTTTATTTTGCAAACATCTTCTTTTATTGTCTATCTTTGTATATTAATTATCACACAAAAAGGTTAAGAATTATTGAGGATATCCTAATTTTTATTGTACTAAATTCACCTTTTCTTCTTCTTATCCCTATCACGCTTTCGCTTTTCACTGGCTGCCAAAAGATCCGCGAATGTAGTACCCTGCTCATCGGAAGGAGCGAATTTCTCTGGAACAGGCTTTCGTTCTGGAATTCTCGGGCGTTGGAGAGGAGCTTGTGGTCGACGCCGTTCCAACTTCGAAGGACGTACCACCTCCACCACCGTCTCCCACTCGTCCGCTGCCGGTGCGGCAGTCGATTTCTTGACCACGACCACACGCTTCCCGGCTGCTGAAGAGACCGAGGTGGCCTTGGCCCGCACCACCACCTTCTTCCCTTTCGCCGGATCGTCCGTGGACACCGTTCCCTGTTTCCTCTTCTTGACCAAAGCCTCCTCATAGGAACACGAAAGACGCTGGCATATATAATGCACCTGACCGAATTCATCCACCGCCCGCATCATCGGAGCGGCACAGAAGGGACAGGTCTTTCCATCGGGGAATTTTGGCTCGAAACGAGCCTTGTTGGCCGAGACCTCGGAGACCAGCGTTTTCGCATTCCGCTTGATGTCCTCGATGAAATCGACAGCCGACTCCTTCCCATCGGCAATGGAGGCAAGGCGATCCTCCCACAACGCGGTCAGTTCGGGGGATCGCAACTCGGATGGGGAGAGTCGCACAAGTTCCCGCCCTTTTGGAGTGGGAACAAGGAACCTCCCTTCCCTCTCCACATAGTGGTTCTGGATGAGTTTCTCGATGATGTCGGCACGCGTGGCCGGGGTTCCAAGTCCTCCACCCAAACGTTTCTTCAACGCAACATCCTCCACAAACCGCCCCGCATGCTCCATTGCGGAGAGCAATGTCGCTTCGGTATACCGCTCCGGAGGATTGGTGGTGTTCCTTCTCGATCGAACCGCGCCCACAGTGACTTCCCGACCTTCTTCGATAAGGAGTTCGCTATTTCCAGGTTCCTCCTCGAGATCGGCCTTGGCGATACTACTTCTCTTTCCTATGAGGCGGGCCATATCCCTCCAGCCTTGCCTCACCGGCACCGAAACCCTGGTGACGAAACGCTCACCATCCACGTCTACCTCGACTGTCGTCGTCTCGTACACATAATCTCCGGAAAGCACCTCCATGAAACGAAGTGCGATGAGTTCCCAAAGCGAACGTTCATCCTTGGAGAGTCTGGATACATCGACCCGCTGTTCGGTGGGAATGATCGCATGGTGGTCGGTGACCCCGCTTTCCATCACGAAGCGATCCATGTCCTCACGATATCCATGTTCGATGTACAACGATGCGACTTGCCCAAAAGGCGTCGCATCCAGTGCCTTGAGCCTTCCGTTGATAGTCGGCACGATATCGCCGGTGATGTACCGGCTGTCGGTCCTGGGATAGGTGACGATCTTGTGGTTCTCATACAATTTCTGCAATACATCCAAGGTCTGCTTGGCACTGAAGGACAGCTGTGAGTTGGCATCCCGTTGCAATTCGGTCAGATCGTACGCCAAGGGAGGTTGCTCAACCTTCTCGACTTTTTCCACCGATCCAATCTTCCCCACCTTACCCCTCAGCTTCTCGACAAGGGAAGAGGCCTTCTCCTCTTCGTTGATCCGAATCGAACCATCATCGTCCTGCCAAGAGGCTGAGAAAAGACCGAAATCGGCCCTTATGGTCCAATAGAACCCACCAGAAAATGCTTCGATCTCATCTTCCCTGTCCGTCATAAGTGCGAGGGTGGGCGTCTGGACCCTTCCTGCGGAGAGTTTCGCATCATAGCGGCAAGTCAACGCCCGGGTCACATTCATGCCCACATACCAATCCGCGGCGGCACGAGCCTCGGCGGCGGCATACAGATTCTCATACAATGCACCATCCTTGAGGTTTTCAAACCCCTGTCCTATGGCCGCATCGGTCTGACTGCTGATCCATAGGCGTTTCACCGCCTTGTCCCAGCCCGCCATCTTCATGATCCATCGTGCGACCAGTTCCCCTTCCCTGCCCGCATCGGTGGCGATCACCAGGGTATCGATATCGTCACGTCGCAACAACGCTTCGACCACACGATATTGGTCTGCCGTCTGTTCAATGACACTCTGCCTCAACGTACCCGGCAGCATCGGCAGATCGCCCATATTCCACCGTTTGTACCTACTGTCGTATTCAGCGGGTTGTGCCAATTCCACCAGATGTCCCAACGCCCACGTCACCACATGGTGCGTTCCTTCGCTGTACCCCTTCTCCCGCTTGCGACATCCCAATACCCGTGCCAGTTCCCTTCCCACGCTCGGTTTTTCGGCCAATACCAACTGCTTACCCATGCATTTCCCTCCAAAACCACTGTAGTACATCTATTTTCGGACTATATCGGGAAGAAGAACGTCGGGCAAGCCTTGACGCCTTGTTCCTATGGGTATATAGTCGAACCCGTACAAAAAACCACAAGGAGTACACTATGGCTTACACAATTACCGATGCATGTGTTGCGTGCGGATCCTGTCTCCCCGAGTGCCCTGTAGAGGCCATCTCCGAGGGCGACATCTATGTCATCGACCCTGAACTGTGCATCAGTTGCGGCGCATGTGCGGATGCATGTCCCACCGGCGCGATCATCCCGGACTAAGATCCATAGGATGACCTACAGAAGAGGCAGCTCCATGGGGCTGTCTTTTTTCATTTTCCAACGAGACGAATGTGGCGGAATCCTCGGTATGGGGGTTCCCCATGAAAGAGTGCAGGAAACGTAGGGTGGGAGACTCCGCTTCTTGGTGAGCCTCCCCCGAACGGGATTTGTCCTGGAGTGACGGGACCTTTCATTTCCGATACATAAGGAGTCGAAGAAGTGTATGCATTGCCAATGATAGCGGGAGTCTTGTGCTTTTCCATCATCCTGTTCGCAGGATTGTCACTTGAACGCTATGTATCACAGGTGAGAATAGCATTGGCCACACTTCTCGCTACCCATATTGCACTGGCATCAACGATATTCCAGCGTACAAACGGTAGTGACGCCCCCGTGCAGGCTTTCTTGTCCCGCCCTGTGCTACCAGAAGCCATGTGGGCCAAGATCGTAGCCATCCTCGTGCCGGTATGTTTCATGATGCTGGTCCTCTTTCTTTACCGGAAACTGCCCAGGATCATCAATGCCTTCGCAGATATCGTGTGGGGAGCATCGGGAACCTTATTGTTGTTCATCATCACCTCCATCCCCATATCCTCGACCCTACTTTGGATCTTGGCCATGGCTGTGGGTCTGGTGATGATGATGTGGCACATCATCGATGCAGAACGGTATCTTGCCATCACCACCAGTGTGATCGGCGGAGCAATGGTGTCGTACCTGTTCACTCGATTCTATTATCTTCCCCTGTGGGTCGCCATCACTCTCGCGCTCCTACTCGTGGCGATGGGACTCTCCATCCAGCTCCATGGATGGTATAAAAGGAAAAGGAAGGAACGGGTATTCAAAGGAGAAGAGATCGCATGAACGACTTGTTTTCCGACCAAGTGTTCTCGGTGTCCGACATCACCATATTGATCAAACAAACCCTCGAAGGCGCATTTTATGGAGTTGCGGTGGAGGGAGAGGTCAGCAACTTTCGCCCTGCCTCGAGTGGGCACTGGTATTTCCAACTCAACGACAACGATGCGGCGATCCAAGCGGTGATGTTCAAACAGAAGTCTTGGCGCCTATCCTTCATCCCGAAGGACGGGGACCGCGTGAAAATCACCGGAAACATATCGGTGTACGCAAAACGGGGTACGTACCAACTCATCTGTGAAAGTATTGAGAAAACGGGGACCGGAGACATCCTTGCCTTGCTGGAGGAACGCAAACGGCGTTTTGCGGCCGCAGGCTATTTCGACCAATCGAGGAAACGACCGATTCCACCCTTTCCTACACGAATCGGCGTGGTCACCAGCCCCACGGGGGCCGCTTTGCGCGACATACTGCACGTGTCGCTGAGACGAAATCCCACCATAGATATCGTGGTGCTTCCCGCGACCGTGCAAGGGGAAGGTGCGGCTGCCATGATCGCGGGACAAATCGCATATGCGAACAAGTGGAATCTCGCCGATGTGCTTATCGTTGGAAGAGGTGGAGGTTCCCTGGAGGATCTTCTCCCCTTCAGCGAACAGGTTGTGGTGGAAGCCATCGTCCATTCTGCAATTCCTGTGGTGAGCGCCGTGGGGCATGAGATTGATTGGGCGTTGAGTGACCATGCGGCCGACCTCAGGGCACCCACCCCATCGGCCGCGGCCGAACTGACATGTCCCGACATCGAAGAGATGGTCGCTGCGATGAAGGAGCGTGTGGGAAGGATGCACCATATGGTCCGCAACCGGATCGCTCTGGCAAAAAGCGAGACCAATGTGTTCTCAACCAAACGCATGACCGAGTACTTTTCACGACGATTGGAGCAGGCCCATCTTCGCAGCGACGATCTGGTCGAACACATGCGGTTGACGATACAACGGAAGGTGGTCGCCTCACGATCGAAGTTCGACGCCTTTCGAGCACAAACACATGCACTCTCCCCACTTTCGGTACTTGAACGGGGGTATGCGATCGTAACCGACACCCGTAACGGAGGCATCGTCAAGAACGCACATTCACTTGTGGTGGGCTCCGATATTGCAATACGGTTCGCCAAAGGCAGCGCCAGGGCAACGACACAATCCATCGATGTGATGGAAACACATGATCGGGAGGATGAAAAATGAGTTTCGAAACAGACATGGAGAGGATGGAAGAGATCACCAAGCGCCTTCAGGAAGACAGCATCCCGTTGGAGGATTCGATCAAGCTGTTCGAAGAAGGTGTGGGCATCGCACGTAGGGTTGAGAAGGAATTGGCGGAGATCGAAAGGAAAGTGGAGATACTCGTATCACCGGTAGATGAAGAACCTGTTTTGGAACCCTTTGGAGGCGATACGTGAGCTGTTGCATCGTTCGAGGCTCATTTGTATACTGATCCAAGTCGAATCGAGGAGGTCCGTCCCCATATGCATAAAATTATTTTCCTCATCCAATGTGACGATAGAAAAGGCTTGCTGGCCACCATCTCCCGGTATTTCTACTCCCGGGGCTACAATATCCTCCATTGCCAACAACACTCCGATACCAGGGCCAAACGCTATTACATGCGGATCGAACTCGACCAGGCCGATCTGAAGACCACAAGAAAGGAACTCCAGGATGAATTCGCCCAATTCGCCGACGAATTGCATTTGACTTGGCAGTGCCATTTCACCGATTATCGCAATCGGGTCGCCATCTTGGTATCCAAGACCAGCCATTGTCTCTTCGACCTGCTGAGTCGACAGCACGAAGGCGACCTGAGGTGCGACATTCCCCTGATCATCAGCAACCATCCCGATCTCGAGTACATCGCAGACCAGTTCCGCGTTCCGTACTATTACCTTCCGATCGAAAAGGGAAAGAAGGAGGAACAGGAGAAGAAGATCCGGGGATTGTTGTCCAAGCACGATATAGATCTGGTGGTATTGGCCCGCTATATGCAAATCCTTACCCCCGATTTCACCGCAGAGTACAGCGGCAAGGTGATCAACATCCACCATGCGTTCCTTCCCGCCTTCCAAGGGGCCAATCCCTACTTGAGGGCCTATGAAAGAGGTGTGAAGATGATCGGCGCCACTGCCCACTACGCATCCGAGGATCTGGACCAAGGTCCGATCATCGAGCAGGATGTGGTGAGGGTGAACCACGAGCTCAGTCCCGAAGGACTGAAGCAAGTGGGTAAGGATGTCGAACGGCAGGTCCTCTCCAGGGCAGTCCAAGCCCATCTGGAACACCGTATCATCATCTTCGACAATCGTACGATCGTCTTCAACGCAGCCTATTGATTGTCGAAATTCAAATCGACGAACGCATCATGGACGAAACGTCCATCCTTGCGGATCAATTCTCCATCGATGTAAATCTCTCCTCCACCATAATCGGGAGTCTGAATCTGCACCAGATCCCAGTGGATCGCACTCCGATTGCCATTGTCACACGTCTCGTAGGCATTGCCGGGAGTGAAGTGGATCGAACCGGCGATCTTCTCATCGAACAGGGTGTTGTCCATCGCGAAGGTGATGTTTGGATTGCAGCCGAGGGCAAATTCCCCAAAATAGCGGGCACCCTCATCGGAATCGAGAATCGCATTGAGGGCAGGAGTATCATCCGAAGAGGCCGTCACGATCCTACCTCGTTCCACAGTGAAGGAGATCTGTGAGAAACACTGCCCATGGTAGGTGGATGGAGTGTTGTAGGTGATCTTGCCATGCACACTGTCGCGAACCGGCGCAGTGTAGATCTCGCCATCGGGGATGTTGCGTTCCCCGGCACAAGGAACCGCTCCCATTCCCTTGATCGAGAAGGTGATGTCGGTATCCTTGGCCAGGATGTGGACCCTGTCGGCCTTGTCAAGGAAAGCCTTCGCCTTTTCCATCGCCACCGCCATCCGTACATAATCGACACCAGTGGTGACCGAGTAGTAGAAATCCTCGAATTCCCGAGTGGACATGTTCGCTTGGTAGGCCATCATTTGGGTGGGATAACGCAATACGACCCATTTGGTATGGGGAACACGGATGCCATGATGTACCAGCGCATTGTATTCGGCCATATACAATGAATACGCTTCGGTAGAGGTCGCATGTTCCCTTGGATTCACCACACCGCGGATTCCGATGAACGCATCCACATGACGCATGCGGTAGGCATCGCAATCCGCCCATGAGGCAAGGCTCTCCTTGCTCGCACCCTTCACCAAGGCCTGTTCGATACGTATGGTGGTCATGTTCACCTGGGGAAACCCTCCAGCCTCATAGACAGCCTCGACCAACTGTTCCACCATATGTTCGCTCACGTCGGTCGCATTGATCAGACATCTCTCGTTCGGTTTCAATCGCACCGAATGGCGTACCAACAGGCGCGCCAATTCCCTTTCCCTCGAATCACTCATCTTGACATCTCCTCGTCATGTTTCGTCCATTGTGGACTATCGTTCCATACATAGCGTAGCATCCGGCCTGTCGATGGTTCCGGAAATTCCAAACCCGTCGCCGCCAGATGCAGTTCATTGTCCTCTCTTCCGCCATACAAGAGGTCTCCGACTATCGGATGGCCTGTCCAGGCGAGATGACAACGCACCTGGTGTCTGAATCCCCTTTCCAGATTGCACCCGCATACCAAATCTCCTTCGCTATTCACTCCCACCACTTGTACCGTGGTACGGTATTCCCTCTCCCCACCTTTCATTTTGGCAATCGTCGAAGAGGAGGAAGAGACGGGACGCACAGCTTTCCTCTTGGGACCGAAGGGACGGAACCTGCTTTCGATCACCACCGCTTCGTCCTCCTTCAATTCGGGATGTGGGGAAGGAAAACCAGCGCCGGGATCACGAGGCGCAACAGAGGCCATATATTGCTTCTTGATACTTCCGCGCTCCTGGAAATCGAGCAGGACATCATAGGTTCCAACGTCCCTTGCCACGAGCACCAGACCGCATGTCGCCGTATCCAAACGGTGCAGCACCAAACCTTCATGCTTCTGCATTCCCAATGGTGCGGCCACCTCGGGATACTCCCTGGCCAAAAGGGTGAGCAACGAGAGGGCTTTCGGATCCGTTGCCAATGGTACCGTGGGCAAACCCGCTGGCTTCACCACCACCAGAAACAGCTTGTTCTCTTCCAGTATCCGCATGAACCAAGCATACCAGAATCGCTTCCTTCTTACCAAGTACCTGTAGTATACTCGGAACATGCAGACGATACCGATAAACACCTACAACTCTCCAACGGTGATTCTCGAACTCATCTATCGCTTGAAGGTGAAGGATGTGATGACACGAGAATTGGTGAGCGTCACTCTCGGTGAAACGATGAGGAGGGTGCAGAATCTCATGCGGGACAATTCCATCACGGGAGTACCTGTCGTATCCGACAAGCGGTTGTTGGGTATCGTAAGCATGGACGACATCATCAGGGCCCTCGATTTCGGCCATATCAACGAGACGGTGGAACACCACATGACCAAGAACCTGATTGTTCTCGAGGATGACATGCCCGTATCTTTTGCGATCAGTTACTTCGACCGTTACAGTTACCATAGATTCCCCGTGCTCAACAAACATAAGGAGTTGGTGGGGATGGTGACCACACGGGACATCACCACACGGTTGTTGTTGGAGATCAACCACGAAGTGGAACATCTCGAAAGGATGAACCGATCCACGAAAGTAACCGACGGATTGGAAAGGGATGTCCATACATTCGCGATCTTGAAGCATGATTTCGAGAACGCCGGATTCGCCTCCACCGAAATCAAGAAGCGACTGAAGCAAAGTGGAATCGCACCGGCGACCATACGACGGGCAGCGATTGCCAGTTACGAGTTGGAGATGAACATAGTGGTACATTCCGACGGTGGACGAATCACCGCCGAATACGGACCGGATGAAGTCGTGATCCTGAGTGAGGATTCGGGTCCTGGTATCGAGGATGTGGACAAGGCGATGGAACAGGGCTTCTCCACCGCGAACGAATGGATACGATCGCTGGGATTCGGGGCGGGAATGGGATTGCCGAATGTGAAATCGGTCTCCGATGAATTCTCCATAGAATCATCGGCGAATGGAACCACTGTACGTTCGGTCATCGGATTCGATACAGTGAAGTAGAGAGGAGAGGCAAATGTTGAAGGTTGGGCAGTTGGAAACGGAACTTGGCTACACAGTATTCACCATGATGGAACCCGATGCGACGACAACCGATGGCTATACATCGGACCTGCTGTCGGATGTGATGGGCAACGCCGCCGAAGGCAGCACACTCATCACCATCCAAGCCCATAAGAATACGGTGGCGGTCGCATCTCTGATTGGCATGAGGGCCATCATACTTTGCAACGGTAGAACACCGACCGAAGATATGGTTGGAGCTGCAATGAAGGAACACATCGCGATATTCGGAACCGATGAATCGCAATTCACTGTCTCATATCGGCTCGCAAAGGCTTTGGGGAAGGTCTGATGTCACGTTGGTGCATCGATTTGCACAACCACTCGTGCCTCTCTCCATGTGGGAGTGATCTGATGCTCCCCTCCCTATTGGCGATCGAAGGTGCCGATATGGGTATCGATATGCTCGCACTCACCGACCACAACTGCGGGAGGAATCTTCCCGCTTTCGCAGAGGCATGCGAAATCGTCGGGATCACCGGCATCTTTGGCATGGAAGTCACCACATTGGAGGAGGTCCATGTCCTTACCCTCTTCGCAACACTTGAACAGGCACTCTCCTTTGGGGAGTATATCGAATCGATACTACCCAAGATATTCAATTCATCAAGATTGTTCGGCAACCAATTCGTCTGCTCTGTGGAAGGGGAAATCATCGAAGAAGCCCAGCTGTTTCTCTATGGACCTGCCCAACTCACCTTCGAGGCCTTGATCGACATCACGCTCGATTTGGATGCTCTGGTGATCCCAGCACATATCGATCGGATGGCCAACAGTGTGATGGCGAACCTTGGATTCCTTCCCGATCTCCCCTACTCTGCGGTAGAGTCGATTGCGATTCCACCGAAGGTGGATACTCTGGACAATGCGGTGGTGCAAGGCTCCGATGCCCATTATATCGAACATATCGGGAGAAGACGTTGTTTCATAGAATCGGATTGCCATGGATTCGATGCATTGCGGGATGCGTTCCAACGAAAACGGATATCCTACCTGGGATTTTGAAAATATTTTAAAAAAAACTTTGTACATATTTTTGGTTGAGGTTTGGTGGAAGTTGGTACATTTCGACCCCATCCTGTACGGTTACACCATGTAAAAATCCTTTCATTGACCTTTGTCAGCACTTCTTACATCGCACACAGCATTTCATGATTCAGTTATAAGTTTTTCATCAATTCACGCACTATTCACAGGTCACCAGCAACAAATCCATGTCATATGTTCGAGTTTAAACGAACTAAGTACATGATTTTGTTAGTACATTCGTTGTACATAAAAATGCAAACCCACAACATCTGTCATATCGTTAACTTCTTTATATAAAAGAATTTAGGTGTTGACGAGGTAGTACTCCTCCACTATATTTGAATCACAGGCCAAACAGACGTGGCCAGTTATGGAGGTAATGATGCTGAAGGGCTCATTCGCACGGAAACTTATCACATTGATTCTTTTGATCACCATCTTCGGGATCAGTGGAGTCGGTGCCCGTGTGGTTGCTTCCGAAACCATCGTCATCAGAGCCTTCATCCCCGAGCGAACCACAGTTTCCTATTCGGAGGCTGGAGAGGTATTCTTCTCCTCCAATGTCCCTTCGGCACTGGTCGATGTCAGCTACATGAGTGACGCCACGCTGCTTTCAGTGATCGCCAGATAGTTTTTCAAGTAATCCTTCCGAGAAAAATCCCACCTTCATCAGGTGGGATTTTCTTGGTGGCGCTTGTGCTCAGTCGATATAGGCAACCTTCCTTTCGGGCTGTTTGGGTCCCAACA
>CAYZJV010000030.1:0-34460 GCA_964478945.1 uncultured Spirochaetaceae bacterium
GTTCATCGCGGTCGCGAACAACACCACCAAACCTCCCGCAAGTTGCCACATGGTCAGATGTTCTCCCAACACGAACACCGAAAGGAGAACTGCGACCACCGGATCGATATAACTCAAGATTGCCACCTGCTGCCCCCTCACATGTGCCAGGGAGGTGAAGTAGAGTACATAGACGATACCTGTATGGACCACTCCGATGGTCCCCAAAAGGGCGAGTTCCTTTGCCGGTAGTGTACCGATCGAGTATCCTTGGGTGATTCCCACATAGGGGATCAGGACTACGGCAGCAGCCACGAATTGAATCCACGTGCGTGTGATGCCATCGACGGTTTTGGCAATCTTGTTGCACAGTACCACTGTCGCGTAGAGGAATGCCGCTCCCAATCCGTACAGTATCCCGAGTGTATCGTTGGAACCTCCTCCGGAGACACCGATGATCAACACGATTCCCGCTGAAGAAAGGAGAAACCACACGATCTGCAACATACCGAGGGACTCCTTGAAATACACCGCACTGGCGATCACCACCAAAGTGGGAGCGAAGTAGTAACTAAGGGTCGAAAGTGCGACACTGGTATGGTTGTAGGCTTCGAAGAGAAGAATCCAGTTGAATCCCATCGCCACTCCGGAGCATATGAGCAGAGGTAGAAAAGATCCGGCATCCAACAATGTCTTCATGCGTTTTTTCGCCATAAGGTGGATAAGGATAACCACAGATGCGATGATCGCACGCCATAGTGCGATTTCCCTTGCTGTGAGTCCGATGTGCTTCACAAACACCCCTAGGGAACCGAACGCCACCATGGCGATGACGATTTGTAATCGATACCTCAAGTTGTTCATCGCTCTTGCATGGGGTCGAGTGCGATTGCAAGCGAGTAATAACGGTTCTCGTACCGGTCATACCATCTGGCGAGTACTGCGAATCCCTCCAGGCTGCCCGTATTGATCTGGTACACCCCTTCTTGGAAATAGGAAATATCGTTTCCCAGCCCTTCCGATGCAATGTCGAGCGCATAGGACCTGGCTTCGGTGCGGGCTTCCATACTCTTTTCCAGCAGCGCTTGTGCAGCCGTGACATCCGCCGCTTCCAAAGAATCGCGGAGATACCGATACCCCAATGTCTCCCCCACCGCCACAAGATACCCTTCGATTTGTGGTGGATCGGCAATCCATTTGGGACGACCATCCATATCGAATTGTTGCACATATGGTCTAGCGATTGGGGCCTTGAGAGGATCGGCGGCTATCACAACGACGCCTTCGCGACCGTTGTCACGAACTTCCAGCAATTCGAGTCTTGCAAGAATCGCAGCAACCTCACCTTCCGAATAGAGCGCCTCACCATCTGTCGCGAAGGAGAGTAGCCCTTTTTCGCTCGACGATTCGCTGACAAGCTTGCTCGTCACCTGCAATCCATCGGATATCGCAATGCTGCGGGCACAATTGTACAATGCTTCCGCGATCTCCTTCTCATTGGTCGAATAGGGTGCCGATACCCCCAAGAATACATTCAATGGATATGCATCGAGATTGCATGATGTTGTATCGAAGATGGTGTCTTGGGTTCCCACACAACCGACAAACATCAACACTACGATACAGAGACACACAATCTTGGTCATTCCAGTCATCAGCTTCACGCTCCATTCATCGTGTCATGTTGCCCGGTCTTGCGCATCTACGAGTTCTCTCGAATCGGAAGATCGCATTGATCTTCAGGATAATCGAACGCAGGGTGGTTTTCAATATGATTCGGAAAGATAGAATATTCGCCGATTACACTACTTTCTGTCGTCGAAATGTGAAAAAACACGTCGAAAAATCGCTCATGTAGATGCGAAAGGTTGAACAATCGGAGGAAAAAGGCAACAATAGGAACATAACCTTAATCATAAGGAGAATATATGAACAAGTTTGAAACAGTGCTCAAAGGAAAAATGAGTGAAGAGAGCTTCGCGAAACTTGCAGCCTTGAAGAATGACAAGGTGATGGAGTTCGTCGGGACTTTCGCAGAACACTGCGATCCAAAATCGATCTACGTCTGCGACGATAGTGAGAAGGATACCCAGTATGTTCGCGACCAGGCGCTTGCCAAAGGCGAGGAGCATCCGCTTGCGAATTCGAAGCAAACCATCCACTGGGACGGTTATGGGGATCAAGCCCGTGACAAGAAGAACACCCGCTTCATGGTCTACAAGGAGAACATGGAAAAGATGGCGAGCCTCAACTCCATCGAGTATGAAGAAGGTTATGCCGAGATCATGGGTATCGCCAAGGGCATCATGAAGGGTAAGGACGCGGTTGTCCTCTTCTATTCCGAAGGTCCGACCGAGAGTCCCTTCACCATTCCCTGCATCCAATTCACCGACAGTTGGTATGTCGCCCACTCTGAGAACATCCTTTACCGCACGGCCTACAGCCATTTCCTCAAGATGAAGGATTCCGAGAAGGACGAGTTCTTCCGCTTCATCCACTCCGCTGGAGAATTGGACGACAATGGGTGTTCGGTGAATCTGAAGAATCGCCGCATCTATATGGATACCCAGAACAATATCGTGTATTCGATGAACGACCAGTACGCTGGCAACTCCGTTGGTCTCAAGAAGCACTCGATGCGCCTCGCGATCAACAAGGCTGGCAAAGAGGGTTGGCTGTGCGAACATATGTTCGTGATGGCCGCGGTAGACAAGAAGAAGGATCGCAAGACCTACTTCTGCGGTGCGTATCCTTCGGCTTGCGGCAAGACTTCCACAGCGATGATTCCCGGCGAACAGATTGTCGGTGACGATATCGCGTATTTCAGAAACATCGATGGCGAGTTCCGTGCGGTCAACGTGGAATTCGGCATGTTCGGTATCATCAAGGATGTGAATGCACAGGATGATCCGGTCATCTTCAAGAACCTTATGCTGGACCAGGAGGTCATCTTCTCCAATGTATTGCGCGGACCCGACAGCAAGCCCTACTGGCTCGGCATGGGTGTCGACGCTCCCGAAGAGGGACGCAACCACTTCGGAGATTGGAAGAAGGGCATCAAGGATGCCGACGGCAAGGAAGTGGGCGTTGCCCATGGAAACGCACGCTACACCATGCGTCTGGACTATCTGGACAATATCGATCGGGAAGGATTCGAATCGAAGACCGGTGTGAAGGTCGAAGGCATCCTCTACGGCGGACGCGACAGCGACATCACGGTTCCTGTCGAGGAATCCCCGAACTGGAAGGATGGTATCCTTTTGAAGGCGGCCACCCTCGAATCGGAGACCACCAGCGCGACATTGGGCAAGGAGGGAGTGAGAACCCCCAGTCCGATGGCCAACATGGACTTCGTCTCCTACCCTCTCGGCACGTACACGATGAACAACATCAAGTTCGGCGAAAGTGTGAAGGATATTCCCAAGATCTTCAGCAACAACTACTTCATGCGTGATGAAAACGGCAAATTCATGACCAGCAAGCTGGCGAAGAAGGTGTGGTTGCATTGGGCCGAGGGACGGATCCATGGTGAATATGAGGCTTATGATACACCGACCGGCAAGATTCCGCATTATGAGGACTTGAAGGCGCTCTTCAAGGAACACCTCGATGAGGATTTCCCGAAAGAGAAGTACGACTATCTGTTCACCTTCCGTTGCACCAAGTGGATCGAGAAGCTCGAGAGGACCAAGGCCTACTACAAGAAGATGGATCCGAACACACCCCAGGAAATTTTCGCATACTGGGATGGAGCCATCGATAAGATCTCCAAGGCCAAGGAGCAATACGGCGATCTGATCCTTCCAGGAGCATTCAAGTAAAAAGTGCAACTTATGCACATTGATGTGCAAATAAGATGCCCGGAACAAGAGAGTGCATCCCCAGGAAAAAAATGGGGATGCACATTTTTATGCGATTTTGGTGTGTTTTGATCAGGCGAGCTTGTTCAGGCTCTCGGTGATGTTGAGACAGTGGTCACCGATCTGTTCCACGTGTCGCACGATATCGATGTAGAGAAGCTCGACCTTCACATCCGAGCCACTTTGGATTCTTTTTGAGGCCGATTGCTTGAGACTGTTGCGCATCTTGTTGATCTTGTTCTCCAAGTTTACCGCTACGGTCATGTTCTCGCTCGACATGTGCTCATTCAGGTGACTGCGGATAAAATGGATGAATTGTTTGACCAGGTCTACATACGGCAACAATTTCTCTATCGCACTTGGATCCATGACGATCTTTTGTTTCGTCCTTCGTTCGGCGAGTATCATCAGGTTGTAGCAACTGTCACCGATGCTCTCCAATTCGTTGGTGATGCGCATCATCGAATAGACATTGTTCGCACTGACCTGATTCATATTGTCCATGCTGCATTGGGAAAGGAATTTGGTGATCTCCTCCTGCATCTGATCGGTAAGATCCTCCATCCTTTTCTGCGTCTCCACTTCATCCACCATGGGATTCTCGGGATGGCTGAAGATATCCCAGAAACGTGTGAACATATCGGCTATGATGTCGGCCATCTTCGACAGCTCCCGCTTCACGGTAAGCAGATACAACTCGGGAGTATCCTGTAACGTCGCGCGAATGTATTTGAGTTTGTAGGTGGTGGGAACGCCCTCTTCTTCAGGAACCAGCTTCGTAACGAGACGGGCTATCAGACTCACGAAGAAGCTGCAGATGAAAGTGTTGAAGATATTGAAAAGGGTGTGGAACATGGCCAAGTGGGCCGGAAGGGCATGCGCCGCATCTAGTGCATAGACATCTCCGGGAACAATCTTGTCCACCATGGTGAGGAACAGCGCGAATACCGGAGTCATCCAGAGAACCCCGAATACGTTGAACAAGGTATGCGCCCGGCTGGCACGTCTTGCATTCACACTCGTTCCGATCGACGCCAGGTAGGCGGTGATGGTGGTACCGATATTCTCACCCAACACGATCGCCGCGGCCGTAGGATAGTCTATCCAACCGGCATAGGCCATGGTCAATGTGATGGCCATTGCTGCCGATGATGATTGGACCACTACGGTCAACAATCCACCGACAATAATGAACAGGAAGTAGGAAGCGAGACCATGATCGGTGAACCGGGAAAGGAACTCGAGCATTTCGGGGTGCTGGCTGATATCGGGAACGGAACCCTTGAGAAAATCGAGCCCCATGAACAAAAGTCCGAAACCGATGAGGGTCTCTCCAAGATCCTGCTTATTGAGTTTCTTCACCAAAAGAAGAATGAATCCTATCCCGATCGCAGGCAACGCCAATGCACTGATCTTGACCTTGAAACCAAGTATGGCGACTATCCATCCGGTGACCGTGGTTCCGATATTGGCTCCCATGATGACACCGATCGATTGGGTCAGCTGCAACAAGCCGGCATTTACAAAACTCACCACCATGACGGTGGTTGCCGAAGACGATTGTACGATCGCGGTGATGGCAAAACCGGTGAGGATCGCTGCCACTCGGTTTCCGGTCATGAAGTTCAAGATGGATTGGAGACGTTCTCCGGCAGCCTTCTGGATACCATCGCTCATCGTCCTCATACCAAACAGGAACAGACCCAAACTTCCCACAATTTGCATCAACTGATAAATCATCTGCGCTCCTCTAAGAACCACTAGTGAATGTATCAGACATGCCGGTGATTGAAAAGAGGGAAAGGGTCAAACGACTTTTACAGATTGGTCATCGAATCAGATATGGCCGTGCCTTCTCCAACAAATGACGAGGCATGCGGAGATTCTCCAAGGAACCGATGGGGGTGTTCCTACGGTATGCGAGTATCCTGTGTGCGAGAGTAGGTCCAATACCGGGAACCCGTAACAATTGGTGTTTTGAAGCCTTGGCGATGGATACAGGGAAGAACTCGGGGTGATTGTGTGCCCACAGCAGTTTCGGATCGACCGAAAGATCGAGATTCCCGACATCATCGAACAGCAAATCCTGGAATGTGAATCCATATTGTCGGTAAAGGTAGTCCGCTTGGTACAACCGATGTTCCCTCATCAGCAGTTTCGTATTCCCTTTCGCTGGGAAGAGGGCTTCGGAAGATTTCGATATGGAAATTTCACCAGGGATGGAGGGATCTCCCAACCCGGCCTGGTAGGCACTGTAGTAAAGTCTGTTGTAACCCAGCCTCTTGTACATCCCCCATGTGTAGTTGAGGATTTCCCGATCGGTTTCATCGGATGCCCCGACAATAAACTGGCTGGTGGTCGTCACCTTGGAGTATTGACTTCCCTTCGCGGTCCTTTCGCTCAGATACTTGATTCCTCCGATGATGTCGGTATCGTAGTGTTTCGCTTCGGATAGTTTGGAAAAATGGGACGCTCCCGGTGTCTCGATATTCAGAGAAACCGCGGATGCCAGCGACAAGGCCTTGTCCATCGCAGTCGTCGATGCACCGGGGATGATTTTCATATGGATATATCCCCGATAGCGATACCGTGATCGTAGTATTTCTGCCGTAGCGATCAGCCTATCCATCGTATAATCGGGATCCTTCACCACCCCGCTACTGAGAAACAGCCCAATCAAGTGTCGCTTTGCCTGGAATTCGATGAAGAACCGGGCCAGCTCTTCAGGTTGGATGGAGAGCCTTCGGGTATCGTTGCACTCCCTCAATGGACAATATTTGCAATCATTGGCACACACATTGGAGAGAAGGGTCTTAAGCATGATTCCCGACCCGCCGCCAGCGACCGTGACCGGGTACACCCAAGACCCGGTGTCGGAACGCTTGCGATGCTCTTCCGGTTTTTTGGTCGAGCAGGCACAGGAGAGATCATATTGCGCATCACGTGCGAGAATGTCGAGTTTGGACACGGTCTCCATACCGTGATGGTAACATATGTTTAGTGGTTTTGAACAGTATGAACTTTATACTTCCCTTGGGTCGACATCGACTTCATAATCCACCGCATCATACCCGAACCCATGGATGTGATCGTATGAGAGTCTGAAGCCCTCGAGATCACCTGCAACCAGCGGTTCACCCTCCTTCTGGAGGTCCCATCTCCGTTGGACTTCGACCTGCACATCGGACCGCATCTCCCAATCATCGAGTCTGATCCTACCCTCTTCATCGACAGGAACCACATCCCCATGGTATAACCGTTCGGTAAACAGTCGGAACATCTGCTGGGTACACTCCTCGTGCACGTCCTTCTCCTTCATCACTTGATACAACAGGGCAATATAGAGGGGAACCACCGGGATCACCGCACTTGCCCGGGTGACCAAGGCCTTGTTGACAGCGACGAATGCACTTCCTCCAAGGCCTTCGAGTTGTACGGTCAATTCCTTGGCGGTCTGCTCCAGGTGTTCCTTGGCTTTCCCTATCGTTCCCTCACGATACACTGGAAAAGTGATTTCTGGTCCAATGTAGGAGTAGGCAACGGTCTTCGCTCCTTCGGCAAGCAATCCACGTTTCTCCAAATGTCCGATCCACAACTTCCAATCCTCACCACCCATCACCTTCACCGTCTCTTCGATTTGCCCAGAGTCGGCCGGTTCGATCTCAGCTCGTTCGATGATGCCTGTCTGCACATCGACCGAGAGTGCCGAGTAGGTCGTTCCGATCGGTTTGAGCACCGATTTGTAGGTGGCTCCGGTTTCGGGATCGATACGCATTGGGGACGCAAGGCTGTAGACCACCAGATCGACCTGTCCCATCTCCTTTTCGATAAGGTCGGACACGCGTTCCTTCATCTCGTTCGAAAAGGCATCACCAAAGATACTCTCTGCGTAGAGCCCTCTCTTGTGTGCTTCCTTCTCGAAGGCTTTGGTATTGTACCATCCAGGTGTGGCGACCTTCTTCTCGGCCGGTTCGCGCTCGAACGATACATTGATCGTACTTGCATTGCCCAATACCGCCGCGGTCATTCTGGAGGCCAAACCATATCCAGTGGAACCACCGATCACGAGCACTCTTTTCGGATACTTCTTGGAATCGATGTCCTTTTCCTGCGAATCGAGCCAATCGAATTGTTCCGACACGTAGGCGGCACACCCAACCGGATGGGCAGTCAACGACACATTTCTCATTACCTTCTGCTTGATGATCATTGGACTCTCCTTCTTCAGACCGATTGGTCGGTCATGATGCACATCCACGAGGCTTCTGCGGCGACCGCATCATCGACGAGTATTTTCCCACTTTGCTTGAGTACCCGAGGTGATACCTTGAGATTCTCCACTTCTATTCTCACCATATCCCCGGGGCGTACCTGTTGTCGAAACTTGGCCTTCTCCACCGATGCGAGCACGAATACGACTCCTTTTTTCAGGATATCGAGTTGACGCAATCCGGCTCCACCGCACTGTGCCATGGTTTCTATGAGGATCACACCCGGCACCACCGGATAACCCGGGAAGTGGCCTTGGAAGAACGGTTCATCAGGACCGAAATGGCGGATACCCACCGTATGGTCCTCACTCACTTCCACCAATTCATCCACGTAGAGAAAGGGAAAACGATGGATCAACAGTTCGTCTATGGGTTTGAACAGTGTACTCATGTCGTGTTGCTCCTTCATGCCCGATACCCCGTGAACACAAGGGCCCCATTGTGGCCTCCGAATCCAAGGGATTCACTGAGTGCATACCGTATCGTACCATGTTGTCCTTCGTTCGGCACATAGTCGAGATCACATTCGGGATCGGGATCGGTCAAGTTCAAGGTACAGGGAAAGAACGAATCCCGTATCGCCAGAAGGGAAATGATCGCCTCAACGGCCCCTGCGGCTGCAACCAGATGCGAGGTCATCGATTTGGTCGAGGAGACCTTCAATCTGTAGGCATGCGCACCGAACACTTGTTTGATCGCTTTGGTTTCCATCACATCATTGGCTTCGGTGCTTGTACCATGGGCATTGATGTAGTCGATTTGGTCGGCGGTTATTCCGGCTTCACGGAGAGCGGCCTTCATGGCCCTCGCTGCTCCATCACCTTCCGGATCGGGAGCCGTGAGGTGGAATGCATCGCATGTCATTCCATAGCCCACCACTTCTCCCAATATGTTTGCTCCCCTCTTCCTCGCATGTTCCAACTCTTCCAGCACCAGTACTCCCGCTCCCTCTCCTAGGATGAATCCATCACGCTTCGAATCAAAAGGTCTGCAGGCGAGTCCGGGAGTATCGTTGTATGAGGTGGAGAGGGCTTGGATCCTGCAGAAGCCGGCCACCGCCAATTTGGTGATGGCACCTTCGGTTCCACCGGTGACGGCCATATCCACAGTGCCATATTTGATGGCATGGAAGGCGTCTCCGATCGCATCGGTACCGGAGGCACATGCGGTTACTGTGGTGTGGCATGGTCCTTTCAAACCATATTTCATCGCAATATTGCCGGCTGCTTCGTTGGCTATCAATTTGGGGATCGTCAATGGTGCGACCGCGCGTGGACCACGTTCGAAAAGTTTGCCAAGATTATCCTCCACCACTTCAAACCCACCGATCCCATTGCCGAGGTACACACCTGAGAGTTCAGGATCGTACCCGCCTTCACCGTGGGGTCCAAAACCGGCCTCTTCCATCGCCTGGACCGCAGCATATACGGCATATTGGGTAAAATCTGCCATGGAGCGAATTTCCTTTCTATCGAGAAGGTCGGACGGATCGAAGTCCCGGATCTCTCCCGCTATCTTCGCAGGGTAGTCGGTGACATCGAATTTCGTAAGGGGACCGATTCCACTCTTACCCGCCTTGATGTGTTCCCAGAATGTATCCACTCGGGTACCCAATGGATTCACAGTTCCCATACCGGTTACCACCACTCGTCTTTCCGCCATTTCACTCATCTCCTTCACATCGCCATGCCGCCATCGACGGCGAGTACTTGCCCCGTGATATATGAGGCCTTGTCATCACAAAGGAATGTCACCGCTTGGGCAACGTCCTCCACTTTCCCGATTCTTCCGAGAGGAATCTGTGTCTTGAGGGCTTCCTTGGCACTTTCAGGCAAGACATCGGTCATATCCGTTTCGATGAACCCTGGAGCGACCACATTCACCCGTACCCCGCGTCCCGACAATTCCCGGGCCAGGCTTTTTGAAAAACCTATCAATCCCGCCTTTGACGCGGCATAGTTTGTTTGCCCTCCATTTCCCATCAATCCCACCACAGACGAAATATTGACGATCGACCCCGAACGTTGCGATGCCATTACCCGCGATATTCTCCGGCAGGTGAGGAATGAACCGGTGAGGTTGACTCTCAGTACCTCTTCCCAGGCGTCATCCTTCATACGCATGATCAACCCGTCACGTGTGATGCCGGCATTGTTCACCAGGATATCGATTCGTTTTGTCTCCGACAGTATCGTTTCCAATGCTTGAACCACAGACTCGGTATTGCCCATATCGCAAGGAACCCAATGTGCCATTCCCTGTGAAACTTGAGCCTCCTTACAGAGTTGATCGGCGCCATCGCCTTCCGAGCGGGAAAGGTACCAGACCTCCACTCCTTCGGCAAGCAATGCCAGTACTATCGCTTTTCCTATTCCTCGGGAACCACCTGTGACGATGGCGGTTCTTCCGTTCGCTCCACTCATTTTCCCACCTCTCCAATTTTCAGGATATCTTCATAGGTTCCCGCTGGAACACAGTTCATCGCATATCCACTCGATTTCCACAAGCCGGTCAATACCGCTCCTGGACCAGGTTCGACAGCCTGTGCATATCCTTGCTCCACGACTATCTTCCCCATGATGGTGGTCCATCTCACTGGGGATGAAAGTTGTCTCGCACACAATCGCTTCGCTTCATCGCCGGTTTGGATAAGATCGCCGGTCACATTGGCATACAGCTTCCCGATAGGGTCCATGAATTCAAAATCCGCAAGATATTCTGAGAATTCTCGTTCCGCTTCATCCATGAATGGAGTATGGAACGGTCCGGATACCTTCAAGGGGATGATTCTTCTTGCTCCCGCTTGCTTCAGTGCATCGGCACATCGTTCGATTTCGCTGGCAATGCCGGATAGCACCACCTGCCTGGGTCCGTTGTCGTTGGCGCAAAACAGTGTGGTGCCATGCAGATCGTCAAGCACCTTCTCCACCGCATCGAAACCGATACCCACCACCGCGGCCATTCCTATTTCACCATGAAGTTGCTCGGCGGCTTTCGAGGCCTTCGCCATCAACTGCGCACGCGTGGCAACCACTTTGAACAACGTAGTGTCATCCATCACACCGGCGGCGGCATAAGCGGACAATTCACCCAAACTGAAGCCGGCATGGCAATCCATTTCGACACCATGTTCCCGCAATACGATGGTCGCACTTCGATTTGCCAAAGTGATCGCCAATTGGGCGTGTTCGGTTTTCTGCAACTCGGACTCTTCGGCATTGGAGAGAAGATCATACAGGTTCTTTCCACTGGCATCGGAAGCGAGTGCGAACAGGGAACGGACCTGTTCGGATCGTTCGAACAGATCGAGTGCCATCTTTTGTTTTTGCGCCCCTTGTCCAGGATAGCATGCGACATAGCTTACCATTGTATGAGATTCCCTCCATAGGTGAGTCCTGCCCCAAATCCGATGGTCATGATCTTCTGTCCCCTTTTGAGGAGCCCCTCCTCTTCCATCTCACGTAATGCGATCGGTATGGAGGCGGCAGAAGTGTTCGCGTAATCTTCGATATTCATGAAGAATTTCTTTTGATCAACCTTCAGCCTCCGTGCCGCTGCGGTGATGATCCTGCTGTTGGCCTGATGTGGTACGATCCAATCGATTTCCTCAATGGTCATCTGGTTCCTGCTCAACAGCTCCTCAATCACTTCTCCCAACACCCTTACGGCGAAATTGTAAACCGAACGGCCGTCCATATGCAATTTGGTTCCGTCATCTCCTTCAACCAATTCTGTGGAGATGTTGGTTCCTCCACGGGGAATACACAAATATCCCGAGCCGCTGCCTTCGGCATGCAATACGCTGTCGATAATGGTTCCCTCCGATTCGGAGGCACCTTGCACCAGTACACATCCGGCACCATCGCCGAAGAGGACACAGGTATTCCTGTCGCTCCAGTTGGTAACTGCAGACAATTTTTCCGCTCCAATAACCAATACAGAGGGAACGGTTCCGTTGGAGACCAAACCTCGTGCAACTTCCAGCGCATAGATGAATCCCGTGCAACCGGCTGCGACATCGAATGCGGGTACGAGACTCAACCCCAGTTTATCCTGAACCACACATGCGGTTGCGGGAAATCCAGGAAAATCTCCTGTTGCGGTCGCCACCATGATCGCTCCAATGCTCTCCTTTTCAATACCATGTCTTCTCAACAGGTCCTTCACCGCCCCGACAGCCAAATCACTGGTGGCTTCATTAGCTTCTGCAAGATGTCGTGCTCCGATCCCTGTATGGGATCTGATCCACTCGTCACTGGTATCGACGGTTGTGGCCAACTCATCGTTCGTCACCCGCTTGGGTGGTACATATGAACCAACAGCCCGGATACTCACGTGAGCTGGTTTCATCATAGGGCATTCCTCCACTTGTTCTTCGGCCCGAAGGCGCTCCCTTTTATTTATTACATTATTTCTGTTTTTGTCAATATTGACACTTTTATTACATATCGTTATCATCTAATCAACTGTAGGGAGGCGTCCCTGCCCTGCGACCGTGGCCCTACATGCCGGGAGGACCCTATGGAACAAAACGAACTGCAAACCTATATCAAGATATTCGAAAACAGCTCATTGAGTGAACTCGAAATCTCCACCAAGGATATGACCATCCGCATGAAGCGCCCTGTTGCAGGGGAAGCGGTAGTGCATCCGACACCGATGCTCGTGAAGGACTCTGAAAGCAAACAAACTCTCCCTTCTGACCATCGGATCATCACCAGTCCCATCGTGGGAACATTCTATCGTACGCCCTCACCCGATTCTCCACCTTATGTGGAAGTCGGTTCCGTGGTTGAGAAGGGTGATGTCGTGTGCACACTGGAGGCCATGAAATTGATGAACCAGTTGGAAGCGGAGTACAAATGTGAAATCATCGCCATATTGGCCGATCAAGGGAGCATGGTGGAGTTCGGTCAGCCGCTTTTCGAGGTGAAGCCCTTATGATTCGATCCCTGTTGATCGCGAATCGCGGTGAGATAGCTGTGAGGATCATCCGCACTTGCAAGGAGATGGGGATCCGGACTGTCGCGGTCTATTCGGAAGCCGATAGGGGATCGTTGCATACGAATATGGCCGACCAAGCCGTATGCATCGGTCCAGCCTCTTCCCAAGACAGTTATCTGCACATGGGCAACATCATCACTGCGGCATGCATGACCAGATGTGATGCGATCCATCCCGGAGTAGGATTCCTATCGGAGAACCCAAAATTCGCCCAAGCGGTTGAAGATGCAGGTTTGATATTCGTCGGTCCAACTCCACAAACCATCCGGATGCTCGGTGACAAGGTGATTTCGCGCCATACCGCTCGTGAGGCCGGGGTTCCTGTTACCCCCGGGAGTATGGAAGCGGTGTCGGACCCTCGCGATGCAGCCAGATTGGCCGATGAAATCGGGTATCCCGTTATCCTCAAGGCAGCCGCCGGTGGTGGTGGACGTGGCATGAGAATCGTGCGTGAGCCCAAGGAACTTGCCTCTGCAATCACGATCGCATCGAGAGAAGCTCTGGCCTTCTTTGCCGATGGAACCATCCACATGGAGAAATATCTGGTGAATCCCCGACATGTGGAGATACAACTCCTATCCGACGGCAAGGGGCATGTCGTGCATCTTGGAGAACGCGACTGTTCGGTGCAGAAGAACCACCAGAAGCTGATAGAAGAGAGTCCATCCCCCATCATAGACGAACAGATGAGAAGGCAGATGGGAGCCGATTCGGTGAGACTCTTTTCCCATATAGGGTATCGGGGCGCAGGTACCATTGAATTCTTGGTACAGGATGGCGCATATTGGTTCATGGAAGTCAATGCACGGGTACAGGTGGAACACCCCGTAACAGAAATGGTGTGTTCGACCGATATCATTCGCCAACAACTGAGGATTGCGAGTGGAAAGTCCATCGAACTCGATGGGACCGCAGCCCAATTGGTTGGCCATGCCATGGAGTGTAGGGTGAATGCCCTTACTCCTGGAACGATATCCACCTTCAATCCTCCGTTGGGACCTTCGGTGCGGGTGGACACCCATTTGTTCCAAGGAGCCAAGGTGAGTCCACACTACGATTCGATGGTGGCGAAGGTGATTGTACATGGATCCGATCGTCAAAGGGCGATCGAGATCATGCTGCGTGCATTGAAGGAGTTCAAAATCGAGGGAATAAAGACGAATATCGATTCCCAATGCACCATTCTCCAATCGAAACCGTTCAGATCGGGTTCGTTCGGTACCGATCTCTATGCCAGATTGTTCGACGGAGATTCCAAGAGGTGAAGCATATGTCCAAATCTGAAAGTTGTCCATCTTGTCATCGCATGGTGTCCCAAGATGTGCTGGAAAAGTATTTGATGGTATGTCCCGAGTGCGGGTACCATCATCGTTTGAATGCGGAACAGAGGATATCGCAAATTGTGGATGAAGGTTCGTTTGTCGAATTCTCCGCGGAACTCTGTTCCAAGAATCCCATCGAGCTCGAAGGATACACCGAGAAGCTGGCCCAGAACCAAAAGAAATCGGCGATGAACGATGCGGTGGTGACGGGTAATTGTACGATCGAAGGATCAAAAGCGGTATTGGCGGTGATGTCGTTCGATTTCATGGGTGGAAGCATGGGATCGGTGGTGGGGGAAAAGATCACACAAGCCATGTTCGAGGGGGCGCTCTCCCATACTCCTGTGATCGTATTCACCGCAAGTGGTGGAGCAAGGATGCAGGAGGGTATTTTCAGTCTTATGCAGATGGCCAAGACCGCCAGTGCCGCAGCCTTGCTCGAGAAGACCGCCGTTCCTCTGTTCATCGTGCTCACCCATCCCACCACCGGCGGCGTGACGGCATCGTTTGCGATGCTTGGGGATGTGATTCTCGCCGAACCAGGAGCATTGATAGGGTTCGCCGGTCCGAGGGTGATAGAAGGGACGATCGGTCAGAAACTGCCCGAAGGATTCCAACAGGCGGAATTCCAGATGAAGAAAGGATTCGTCGATGCAATCGTTCCACGGGACAAGTTGCGTGACAGGTTGGCTTTTTTGATGAAGACACATGGAGGAGCGGACGATGGACAAGAAGCATGAGGATTTGTTGAAGGATTCCGTCTCCCGGATGGAACAGTTCGCTTCGAGCGATCCCCGTACAACCGAACGGTCTTCTTGGGACTGTGTACTGCTTTCCCGTCAACAGGGAAGACCGGGGGCAGCGACCTATATAGATTTGATTTGCGACGAATTCATGGAGTTGCATGGGGATCGTACGTTCGGTGACGATCCGGCCATGATCGGTGGCATCGGCACAATCGACGGCAGGGCCATCACCTTCATAGGCAACAGGAAGGGGATGAATCTTCGTGAAAATATCGAGCGCAACTATGGTATGAGCAACCCCGAGGGGTATAGAAAGGCGTTGCGATTGGCCAAACAAGCCGAAAAATTCAACCGACCGATCGTCTGTTTCATCGATACCCCGGGAGCATATCCTGGTTTGGGTGCTGAGGAGAGGGGTATAGGCGAGGCCATCGCCAGGAATCTGAAGGAGTTCTCAACCTTGCAGGTTCCTGTCCTCAGTTTCATCATCGGTGAAGGTGGAAGTGGAGGAGCGTTGGGAATCGGTGTGGGAGACAAGCTGTATATGCTCGAAAATGCTGTCTATTCGGTGATCACACCCGAAGGATTCGCATCCATCCTGTTGCGTGATCCATCCCGTGCGAGGGAAGCCGCGGAAGCGATGAAGATGACTGCAAAGGATCTCAAGCGCTTCAACATCATCCACGACATCATTCCTGAGGTTCCCGAAGGAGCCCACAAGGATCCGCAATTCACCGCGAAAGCGATCAAAGAGACGATAACCAGGGATCTCGACACACTTTGTAAAAAACCTGCCGGAAATCTGGTGCGGTATCGGATACGCAAGATCCGGGGCATTGGTGAATTCGAGGGTTCCGATGCATGGTGGACCACCTTGATGGAGGTGTTCAAGCTCACCAAGGATCTACATTAGAAAGTTCAACTGGTCGAGGAACGATTCTTCAATCCCGATGGAGTGTGTCCACGAAGTTCCCATTTCCTGCAGTGGTCGCTGAGTTGTGTATACAACTCGGTGAACCGGTTGATCTCCTCCATTCCGGTGAAGAGCAAGCCATACTCGTTCAATAGATCGAACACATCCTGCATCCCTTCTCCCACGATGCACGTGTCCGAGATATCGTCCATAAGATCTTCGATCTGTTCTCCTTCGGGCAAACGATAACCGCTCAGGAACTCCAACATGGCACTTGCGGCCGGCGACTCGTCATCGTAGGGGGTTTGGAAGTATTTCAACAAGTCGTTCCTTGAAGGAGAGTAATAGGATACTTGTTTTACCTTGTCCAAGAATTGGACGACCTCCATACCGCTTTGGAAATAGGAGGAGATGACCAGTTCATCATCGAACCACCAGTAATATTGCACCTTTCCCAATTCCTCGAGCTCATCCATTACCATTGCAGGGGTGAGGCTTTCCGCTTCAAACCGGTTCCACACCACTGCGTACTGATCGATATCCAACACACCGTAGAGGTTCGATAGCGATATCGCATACGCGTTCATCCTCTGATGGAAATCGGCTGTCTCCCATATCTCCTTTCCATCGAGAATGCTCAAGGCAGGCAACAACTCCCTCGGCACCACGACGGTGAACGAGTCACCGGTTTTAAAGAGATAGAGAAATCCATAGTTGTGCACATGCGATATATCGCGGAACTTCAGTGATTCACTGTTGAACTCCAGCGTCGGGCTTTCTTTGAATTTCGAGAGAAACTCCAAGTTCATTTGAGGGAAGAATGGAAGCATCTTCGGGAATTGACGCACCAAATGATCGGCAACTTTACCCACCATCTGTTGCTTCTTGTAGGATGAAGGAATCTGCAACTCATGGTCTTGGGCAAGATCCTTCAAGTGTTCCTTCGTATAGGTATCGAGACATGCGGACATGGTATGCGCAGGGTCACCAGAGACTGCGGCGTTGCGCAACAGCTCGAGATTCAATTCTCCATCGGTATCCATGACACTTCTCAAGAGATCATTGGAGAACACCGGTGAAGGATGATGTGTACGCTTCGGAACTATATACCCGATATCTTTCATGCCCTTAATGTAACACATCAAGTCCAAGGAGAAAAGCGTCGCGCAAGTTCCTTTGCCGCAGCCATCGAGGCTTTACTCGATTTGACGAACGAATTGTCCTCGGGTCTTCCGAGTACCGCTTCCATCTCTTCCGCATTCCGATAGACTATCTTGCGGAACGAATCTTCGTAATCCTTTTTTCTTGAACGATATATCTCTTGAGCATTCTGGTCACACAGCACCATATGCTTTTTCACCAGAGTTTCCCAATGGGTTTGCTGCAATTCAACAGTTTGCATGAGACGCTGCAGGGCATGGAGGGCAACGGTTGCCTTCACCAGTGGATACTCTTCCCACCAGGCGTCGTACTGGGTATGGATCTGCTCCCAAGAAGAGAGTTCCCCCTCCTCGATTTTTCTGATGAGTTCCATGATTTGGGGCTCCGAGACGATTTGGCCACCCATGTTTCGGAAAGGCCCTGCCACGGACATTATGAAGCTGGTATCCCGGGACAGTCGATCCATCACCATCTCCTGGAACGCTACGATCGACATATCGTTCTTTTCAAAGTATCGCAAGAGAATGCCCATACATCCGAACACCAGCATCTCCTTGTAGGCTCGATACCCTTCGGCTGCCTTCAACACCAAGGAGGGAGTTCCGGACCGTTCAATACCTGTTGCGAGAATCTCCATGGTTCCCACTTGCTCCGGATGGGTTTCCAACAACAACCGGCCCTGTTCAACGAGAGCCAGTTCGTCTGCCCCCAGGGCGGGTGTCACGAGTGAGGAAGCGACTGCAGCCTGGCCAACCCAGAGACACAACAGCTCCAATGCCTTCGAAATCTCTTCAATGGTATCGGGTGCGATATAGTCGGTCTCGATATGCTGTGTCTTGTAGACCCTTTTGTCACGGTTGCCGAATTTCCAACCATTGCGTTCCAGTGCATAGCGGTTGTACATCCACCAGTAGGCGGGCATCAAGGTCACCTGTCCTGTAAGTTCGCGGTAGCCAACCATTGAGAAGGGAATGGGAATCGACAATTCATTGGGATAGTCACCCTTGGTGATGAGGGTGAAGGATGCGAAGGAACTGTTGAATTTGAGCGAGCTGGAGAGTGCGGGCCAGAATCCCCGCTTGGCCTGCATCTCGCCATCATTGCCCCTGGTGTTGTGGTTGGAACCGATATTCGCTCCAGCGGCCATGTTCGACTGTCCCATCACCAATGAAGCGATGAGGAACGAGTTGTTGTGGTGCTGTTCATGGAAAGGAAACACCAAGGTGTTCAATACTTCGCAACAACTGATGGTCGAATTGTCGCCCAATACCGAATTGAGCAAGCGGGCACCATACTTGAGATTGCTGTTGTTTCCCAATACGAACCGTACCGCCTTCACTCCATAGAAGACATGGCATCCGTATCCGATGATCCCGTTCACCAGTTCGACACCTTCTCCAATTTGTGTCGGAGAATGTTCGTCCGAACGTACGCTGAGGTTCTTCAACTTGTTGGCTCCCTTCACATACACATGGGAACCGAATTTCACATCCTTTATCACTCTACACGATTTGATTACCGAATGGTGTCCTACTTCCGAGTACATTCCACGCATGTCACCATAGGCCTTTTGGGTCAACCCGACCAATGTGGTATCCAAACCCGGTTTTTCGCGATAGGTTCCCCAGAGCCATGCATCGGCACATACCAGCGACTCGAACGGGAGTACCGAGCGGGTTTCCGCTTCATTCATGATATTGAGCCAGATGCGTACCGACTCATCCTCGCCCTTCTTCACCACACCATTGCCGAATTTGGCATGGCGAGAACTGTCCATCTCATCGATTTCGTTCAAAATGCACTGCTCTCCGATGATCTGGTGGGAGATATAGGCACATCGGTGGATCGCACTGTGCCTTCCGATATCGCTGGAAACGATATGGCTGTCGCGAATACCCTCGGGAAGTGCAAAATCATGGAAGCTGACCACATAAGGTTCCATGGAGCCGATCCTCACCAAACCATGGAAGCTGTTGTTCTTGATGAGGGAGATGTCGAACGGATCCTCGACCAACACATGGTCCCAATCGGAACAGACATTGTCCTGATGTTCGAGCTGGGTCCTCTCCTGTTGGGTCAAAGGTCTCCAATTCGCGTTCCATGGGATGATTTGCTGGTCACGAAGATAGTATTCGTTTTTTCCGGCGGGGAGGTATTCTGTTTCAATGAATCCATAGCCGTATTCCGTGATGGGTATTCTTTTCATAGGTTTGCATCATACACCCATGACACAGCCTGCGCAATAAAACCGAATATCGGGTTTAGAAAAATTTCCCTTGTACCAGCACCATGTAGGCGATGGTTCCGATTCCAATGCTCAACAGGGTATTGCCCCGCCAGAGATGAATCGCGACCGTGACAGCCACACCTATCAGTTCGTTCACCCATAGGGATGGTGCTCCAAAGGAAATGTGTTTCAGGCTATATACGACCAGGGTTGCCATCACCGCAGGGGGTAGTACCTTGCCAAGAAGGAGTATCGTCTTGGGAACAGGTTTGTTCTTGTTTCCAAACAGCAGGAATGGAACTGCCCTTGTGGATAGGGTCGCCAGTGCCGTGATGAGCACGATAAGGAAGGAGTGGAGCAGACTCATGCGTGTTCCTCCAGCATCCTTCGCAACACCAGCAACACAGCGACCGTTACCATCAAAGCAGGAAGCAAGAACCCATCCGGACCGAAAAGCAGCAGGGAACCGATTGCACATATGCTACCCACGATGGCAGGCAAATGGTGCTTCGCGGTTTTCCATTGTTCAACGAAGATCACCGTAAATAGGGCTGTCATCGCAAAATCTATGCCTGTTATGTCGAATGCGACCACCGAACCCAGTAGCGCTCCCACGGTTGTACCGATCACCCAATAACTCTGATCAAGCAAGGTGATCCAGAACGAGAGACTGTCCCGATCTTCCTTGGATCCGACTTCCCCAAGACCACACAATAGCGCATAGGTTTCATCAGTCAATCCGAATACCATGTAGAATCCCCGTTTGCCCATGGCCTTGAATCGATCAATGAAGGAGAGTCCGTAGAAGATATGACGGGAATTGACCAAAATGGTGGTGATCGCCACCGTAGTGAGTGGAGCTTGTTGGGTAAGCAGTCCAACCAGTACGAACTGCATCGAACCGGCGAATACGAATATGCTGATCCCAGTGGCCCACAACCAATGGTAGCCGGTCTTCACCAACAGCAATCCGAAGGCCATGCCCAACACACCATACCCCATCATCACTGGGATGGTGCGGATGAAGGCCTGCTTGATGAAGTGTTTGAAGGGCATGAAATTCTGCTCCAGTTTACTTGAATGCCTCGTTGTACCACCTGTATCCGATGGTGTCAACACGAATGTACACTGGTATTCTCCGGTACTACATGGTACGATTTTCCATAGGGATATCTATACTGTGACTCCCACGCGGCCCGTGAAAGGAGTGTGACGGTATGGAAACGAAAAATTCACCAATCCGGCTGCTGTTTTCGATAATCGGAGCAAGCCTCCTACTGACGATGGGTCTTTCTTGTGACCTCTGGTCATCCCAGTCTCCCGACCAATACATCACTTTCCTTCCCGAAGACAGGGAATGGGAAATGTCCCTCCTCGATCCCGTATCCGAATGGGAGGGAACGGGGGAGGACAAGCCCGAGTGGCAGTTTTCCGAATTGTCTGAAGACTACCCCGCAGACAACCCCTTGGGATTCCATATCTTCCCCCAACACGATTCCGATGGCAGTAAAAGTGCCGACATCACCTATTTGAAGGATTTGGGAACGGATTTCAGACTCGATTTCACCTTCAGACCGCTTGGAACCGAGTGCCTTGGTCCACATGTGGAATTGATGGGTTCGGATGGTATGGTGAAATTGATCGTCACCTCGATCGAAGACACCGAATCCTCCAAAGTCAAGATCATATTGGAGGTACTTGAGCGCACCTCCACAGACACGTATGCCTTCACTTCAATTCACAGAGTTGAAAGTGCCGGTGTGGACAGCTTCAATCCTGCCTTATGGTATACCCTCTACATCGATATGGAATCCGGCAATAATGTGACGATCGATATCGACGAGCGTGATGGCAATGAAGATTCCTATGATGACGATATCTTGGAATTCTCACATCTTTTGTTCACTGAGTCCGTATCCCATTCCTTTGAAGATCCCGTGTTCAGATCCCCATGCGCTGCTTTGGAATGGGCAGGACTAGGCAATCCCAACAACTACTGGATTGGCGATATCCACTACCGCGATTGTTCGGATGGAATCTGGCCCGATCCGCATACACTGTAGTAGAAATATTGTCCTCTTATTGGCGATTGACATTTCCCAAACGTTACAATATATTTAACATAACATTAATTGTAATGTCAGTAGGGAGACACTCCATGGAAAGTAAAAAACCTATGATACGACTGGAAACCGAGAAGCAACTGCGAATCTACACGTTGCCCCTACGGCAAAGAATCCTGAGAACCATGAGGATCATCGGCAAGCCGGTCACATCGAAACAGATCGCCGACAAATTGGGTATCGTTCCATCTTCGGCACGTCACCATATGATGAAGTTGAAGGAGATCGCACTTGTCGAACACGATCATTATGAGACGATCAACGGTATCAAGGCCGATTACCTTGTGGCTGCCGATGTGAACGTCTCCATCGGTACCGATATTGACGATCCCTTGACCACTGAACGTGAAACGGCATCCCAAGTGATGCTTGCGGAGATTGCGAATCGTTTCATGTCGACACTCACGTCAAGAAGGGAGAAGGCTTCTGCATTTCCCCACAGGTTTTTTGGCGACCTGTTGGGAGGTATCGCGCATTTGAGTGATGAAGATGCCGAAAAGCTGTATCTGATGGTGAGGAACTTCCTGGATGACCATTCCCTTCCGAAAAAGGAGAACGAGAACCCTTGGGAGTTCGCGTTCCTTCTCTACGAAGCCAATTGACATGCGCAAGTTCGCCGCCATCTGGATCACCAGTTCATTTGCCCTTGGCGTCACCCTTCCTGTCATCAACATGATGATATTGGAAAAGGGAGCATCCCTCTCCTCCTTGGCACTCTTCATGGGCTTATATAGTGCTGTCATCGTCGGAACAGAAGTTCCAAGCGGGATGGTGGCCGATAGATTCGGACGCAAGACGGCCTTTCTCCTCTCGAAGTTGTTCACCGTTGTCGGGTCGCTTCTTCTGGTGGCGGGATCTTCGGAAGTGCTGCTTGTGTGCGCAGTGGTATTTCTTGGACTGGCCCGATCCTTCGTCTCCGGATCTTTCGAAGCACTTACGGTCGATTGGCATATCGGTGAAAATGGTATCGATTCGTTGCACAAGATCACCACCCGTATCTCGGTATGGGAAACCATCGGACTCTCTTTGGGATCGCTGAGTGCCGGTCTCATTGCTGTAGGTTTCGAACGGATGGGATTCGCTGGCAATCGGTACAACGGGAATTTCATCGTTTCCGGTCTCTTGCAGCTTTTTGTAGTGGTAATGACCCTTATGTGGATCGCGGAACCGAATGCCAAAACATTGGAAGAAAAGTCCCGAAAATCACGTACGGGAATGTTGGTGCATCTCAAGGAAAATCGGTTACTCCTCTCCCTATTGATCCTTGCGTTCGCCCTTGGATTCCTTCTTTCGGCAATCGAAAAATATTGGCAACCACGCCTGGTGGCTGTGACCGGAACCGAAGATGTCGCTTCGATACTGCTTGGGATTGTCGCATTCATCGGTTTCGCAGGCGCCCTCGGAGGGACGATCTTGGCCGGATTCCTGTTGGATCGGCATCCCAACAGTACGCGAACACTCCTCATAGCGTTCAGGGTGGTGATGGCATTGGGTTTGGTTGCCCTCACCATGAGTGCAAGTCCCACCATTTTCATCGTCTGGTACGGTGGGTTCTATCTTTTACTCGGTATGGGCTCGGTGGCTGAGCAAACACTCTTGAACAAGACCATTCCTTCAGAAATTCGGGCTTCGCTACTTTCCGTTTCCTCGTTCTTCCTGCAGATCGGGGGTCTGGTCTCTTCTTTGTTCGCAGCCCTATGGATGAACACTCCCTCGGGTGGTATCGACTCACTTTGGATGATCGCATCGGCCGTATTGGTGCTGTCGACCATCGGACTCCTACGTATTAGGAGGAAACAACCGGAGTAGACTCAGATGTTCAGATGCATCGCGGTCCGCATCATATCAACTTGAGCATCGCCAATCCCACTTGCCTTTTTGGTTCCCGTGACGATGATATCCCTCACCTCATCCATGTGCTGCTCATAGTAGGCACGCCGTTCCCTCATTGGATCGAGTAGGGTATTGAGGCTATTGGTGAGTTTCTTTTTACAGGCGACACAACCGATCTTCGCCGTACGGCACATCTCCCATATGTTGTCGCATTCGTCGGGAGTAAAGATCTTGTGGTATTTGCCCACGTTGCAGATCTCGGGGGTTCCGGGGATATCGACGGTGACCCGGGCGGGATCGGTAACGGCCTTGCGGACCTTCTGATCAACTTCCTTGGCCGAGTCGGAAAGATAGACCGCATTGCCGAGGCTCTTTCCCATCTTGGCGTTTCCATCAAGCCCGGCCAGACGTGAGACGGCGCTCAATTTCGCCTGTGGTTCCACTATCGATGTTCCGTACATGCCGTTGAATTTTCTCACGATGCGGCGGGACAATTCGATATGGGGCAATTGGTCTTCCCCTACGGGAACAAGATCGGCATTGCAGAAGGTGATATCGGCTGTTTGGCTCACGGGATAGCCGAGGAATCCGTAGGAAAGATCACTGTATCCGTACTGTTTCGCTTCAGTTTTGATCGTGGGATTGTGTCTGAGCACATTTACGCTCACCAGCATGGAATAGAACACGGTTATCTCGGCTATTGACTTCACCGCGCTTTGCTGGACAATGGTGACCTTCGATGGATCGAGTCCCACCGAAAGATTGTCGATGGTGACATCGTAGATGCTTTCATTCAGGAGTTCGGGATGCTCGAAATGTGTCGTCAATGCCTGGATATCGGCCAAAAGGATAAAGGTGTCGTAGGTATCCTGCAGTTCCGCCCTACTCTTCAGACTCCCCACGTAGTGGCCGAGATGCAATCTTCCTGTGGTTCTATCCCCTGTCAAAATCCGTTTTTTCACCATATCCGTCACTTCAAAGCCCCCCTGCTCGTGATTTCATTCGAGTATACAATACTTCCAAGGTCTTGAGAAAGTGGGTGGCGGTGATGGTTGGATATGCAGATTGCATGAATATCCATACAATCCCATGTTCACACCTCACCCCATTTCCTGTATCATCATGGAAAACACAACAATGGGAGTGGACATGGATCTGAATATTCTCACATCTGGCGAAAAGACCATAGCATTCATCGGTATGGTGCTGTATATGGTGTTGGTGATCATCGTTGGACTACTCTACAGCAAGAGGAACAAAAGTACCGAGGATTTCTTTCTAGGTGGAAGATCCTTGGGACCTTGGGTCACCGCAATGAGTGCCGAAGCATCCGATATGAGCAGTTGGCTGCTCATGGGATTGCCGGGATTGGCTTACCTCTCCGGATTCGCAAGTGCAGGATGGACAGCGATCGGACTTGCCCTGGGAACATGGTTCAACTGGAGATTCGTAGCTTACCGTTTGCGTACCTACAGCCATGTGGCTGGCAATGCCATCACCCTTCCCGATTACTTCTCAAATCGATTCCATGACGAAAAGAAAATTCTGATGATCCTGTCTGCCCTCGTGATATTCTTCTTTTTCATCGTCTACACTTCATCGGGCTTCGCAGCCCTGGGGAAATTGTTCAACAGTCTATTCGGATTCGACTATACTATGATGATGGTAATCGGTGCACTTGTAGTGGTGGTCTATACGATAGTGGGAGGATTTCTCGCGGAAAGTACCGCCGACTTCATGCAGGGCACATTGATGTTCTTTTCCTTGATCATCATCCTGATTGCAGGTGTGGTGGAAGCGGGAGGCCTTGGTGCGATTGCCGCAAGCCTACGGGAACTCGATGGATTCGGTGGCTTGTTCACCAGCCATGACAGGATTACCGGATCGACCGTGAGGGTGTCGTTGTTGGAGATTGCAAGTTCCCTTGCTTGGGGTTTGGGCTACTTCGGCATGCCGCATGTACTGCTCAGGTTCATGGCGATACGTGATGCCAACGAGCTCAACAGGTCGAGAAGAATTGCGATGATATGGGTGGTGGTTTCGCTGGCCGCTGCAGTGTGTATCGGTGTGGTGGGAGTTGCCGCGGTACCAAGATTGCTTGAAGGTGCGTCCCCGGAAACCTTCTCAAGCAGAAGCGAGACGGTGTTTATTGTCATGACCCAATTGCTGGGGCAGTATTCGGGAATACTCGTGGTATTCGTTGGAGTGATCTTGAGCGGAATCCTCGCAGCCACAATGAGTACCAGCGACTCCCAGCTCCTGGTAACATCCTCTGCGATATCGCAGAACTTTTTCAAAGGCGTGGTCAAGAAGGATGCGACCGACCGGCAAGTCCTGTGGATATCGCGAATCACCATCATCGTCGTAGCCATAATCGGTGCATTCCTTGCTGCCGATCCGAATGCTTCGATCTTCGGAATCGTAAGTTACGCATGGGCTGGATTCGGCGCCGCGTTTGGACCGATCATGCTGTTCAGCCTCTTCTGGAAACGAACCACCCTCCCAGGGGCGGTGGCTGGAATGGCTGGAGGTTTCTTGGCGGTGGTGGTCTGGAAGAACGCAATCGCAGCGCTTGGAGGTGTGTTCGCAATCTATGAATTGTTGCCGGCCTTCATATTCAGTTCCCTCTGCATCATTGTAGTGAGTTTGGTCACCTCCGAACCTTCACAAGAGATTCAAGATGAATTCGCACATGCGGTCCTCCCAAGAAGGTAATATGCGTTGGTACTTTCACATTTGGACATGCTAAGATACAGTATCGAACAGGAGGTGTCTCGATGGCTGAAAAGAGAAAAATCGTAGAGGAATTCAAGAAATTCATCGCACGGGGAAATGTCATGGACATGGCGGTTGGGATCATTATCGGTACCGCATTCACCGCCATAGTGAGATCACTGGTAGCCGACATCATCATGCCGTTCATTGGATTGCTACTCGGTGGAGTGAACTTCAAGAACCTCAAGATCGTGATCAGGGAAGCTACGGAAACGGTTCCCGGTCTTGCGATCACCTACGGCAATTTCATCCAGGCTGTCATCGATTTCCTACTGATTGCGATCGTAGTATTTCTTATTGTCCGCAACATCAACAAATTCAGAGAGAGACGGGAACGGGCTGAGAAGGAACGATTGGCATCTGAAGCCGCGGCGACTCCCGCTCCGGAACCGGTGGTACCGGCAGATGTCGCTCTGCTCACGGAAATCCGCGATTTGTTGAAGAAGAAGGACTGACCGATGACAACCCATCCGTACGGAACGAATGTACTTGTCACAGGGGCGAGTTCGGGAATCGGACTCGCCTGTGCTATTCTATTCGCCAACCGAGGATATCGTGTCTGGGCGGTATCACGTTCGGGTCGGATCAATGGGAAGGACTCGGAATCGATCTTGCCCTCATCAATGGATGTCACCGATGATGAATCGGTCTCAAATGGGATTGAACGGATATGGAATGAAGCGATGGAGACGACCGGTACAGGGATCGGAACTGTCGTCCATTGTGCCGGTTTCGGTATCGGAGGAGCAGCTGAGGACACCCCGCTCGATGCGGTGAAAAGCCAAATGGAAACCAATTATTTCGGTGTCTTGAGGGTCAATCGCACACTCTTGCCACGTATGAGGGAAAGGGGTCCTTCAATGGTAGTGGTTCTTGGTTCCATAGCCGGAAGGCTGGGTATCCCGTTCCAAAGCCACTACAGTTCATCCAAATTCGCGTTGGAGGCCTATGTGGAGTCGTTGAGGATGGAGGGAGCCACGTTCAATCTGCATGCCACGATCGTTGAAGCCGGCGACACGGCCACTGGGTTCACTGGAAACCGTACGATGGCGATTCCCGCCGATTCCCCTTACTCGAATGAAGCAAAACGTGCAATCGGTAAGATGGAGCACGACGAAGCGAATGGATATCCTCCCGAAACTGTCGCCAAAGTGGTCTATGCGGTGGCAAACAGGAAACACCCACCGGTACGTATCGCGGTGGGATTGACTTACAAAATGCTCATGCTGCTCAAGCGTCTGTTGCCTGATCGATTCGCCGAATGGGTACTCACACGAATGTATTTGGGAAGATGATCATCAGTTCATACCTCATATGTACTTGAAGTTTTCGCCTTCAGGAATTTCCCCATGCCTGGTTTGCCCACATATACATCGTCACCCATGATCAGATGACCCCTCAAATAGGTCATCTCTGCTTTTCCTGCGACGGAGAAGCCTTCGTATGGTGTGTAGTTCGCCGCACTATGCACAGAATCGGCACCCATGACCCAGTCCTTTTCAGGATCGAACAGCACAAGGTCGGCGTCGGTACCCACTTCGAGTGAACCCTTCTCGGGATAGAGCCCGAATAGTTTGGCAGGTTCGGTGGAGAGGACCCGAACCAAGTCCGATAGCGACATACGACTCGAGGCGACCGCGAAGGTATGTATCAAAGGCAACATCTCCTCGGTTCCGGGAATTCCGGGAAAAATGGTGCGGCAATCATCGGATGCGAGCTTCTGCTCCCTTGTGAAGGCACAATGGTCGGTGGCGACCACCTGTACTTCACCCGCCACCAGCGCATCTTGGAGCACACGATTGTCCTCTGGATATCGCAGGGGAGGAGTCATCACATACAATGGCCCGTTGGGGCCCTGCAGACGCGAGGCATCAAGCAACAGGTAGTGCGGCGTGGTTTCGACAGCCACCCGAACGCCTTCACTGCGCAATTCCCTCACCGCATCCAAGCCCCTGGAGCTTGAGAGGTGCACCACGTACAGGGGGATCCCCACCTCCTTGGCAAGGGTACCAAGATAACGTATCGCACGATATTCGGCTTCCGATGGCCGGAGAAGGGCGTGGTCGGCCGGCGTGTGGCCTCCCTTGTGGTTCTTGCCGACTTCTTCGATGAGCGTATCGTCCTCACAATGGGCGCTGACCATGATCTTGTGTCTCTTGCATGCTTCGAAGAGTTCTTTCAACCCTTCCATCTCGATCAGGTACCCCACATTCTTGTAGGTGGTGAAGATCTTGATTGTGGTCACACCACGTTCCACCATAGCTGCCAATTCTTCTTCGATACCTCCATGCATGCCATAGACACCTTGATGCAGGGCAAAATCGATGGCCATACCGTGCTCCATGGCTTCTATACGCTCATTGGTAGATTCGACCAAGACTCGTTTCTTGTCGTGGTCGGCGAAATCGACGACTGTGGTCACGCCTCCGAACGAAGCAAGTTTCGAACCTTCGGCGAAACTGTCGGCGGTGACCGTACCACGGGAAACCAAGTGGTAATGGGTATGGGCGTCGATCAAACCCGGCATGACACAAAGTCCCTCGGCTTCAACCACATCGGTGTCGGGTGGCAAATCCTTCACATCGATCACGGTTTCGATCCGAGCTATCTTCTCTCCTTGGATGAGGAGATCTGCTTTCCAGGAGCGATCGGCCTCAACCAACAAACCATTGCGTATGAGTGTGGTGTTCATACACGAAAGCATACTATCGAAGGCGAGACTTGGCAAACTGTTTTTCCCACGTTACATTCGGTATTGGAGGTGTATCATGAAGAGAGACCTGCTCATGATCCTGTTGCTATCGGGTGTGCTTCTTTTCCCGCTCCATTCGGCGGCATTCCATGAATCGCAAATCCAGTACTCAACTCCCAACGAATTCGCATCCTTATTGACCCTAGAGCTCAATGGAAGGGCAACACGTTCCAATCTACTTTTCTCACCGCTTTCGGTACATTCCGCACTCTCGATGACCTCGCTCGGTGCGGATGGTTCCACGAAGATGCAGATGGATGCGGTGCTCGGTCCCCATACCGCATCTTTCGGATCCGATGAGCTATCGATCGCGAATGCAATTTGGATCGATACCCGGTATTCAACGTCCGACGGATTCGTCACGCGAACGGAGCGTCAGTTCTCGGCCGAGGTGGCGAAACTCGATTTCCAACAAGCGCAAAGCGTCGACACGATCAACAGTTGGGTGGACAAGGCGACCAATGGGAAGATCGATTCCATCATCGACCGTCTTGAACCCGATATGAGGATGGTTCTGGTAAATGCGGTGCATTTCCTGGCCGACTGGAGCGATCCTTTCGATCCAAACGATACAAGGGACCGCATCTTCCACAGCCCGAAGGGTGGATACCCCACCCCATTCATGCATGCCGAGAGAACGATGAGCGTTGTGGAGACCGATGGGGCGACAGGTGTGGCCCTCCCCTATGAAGGCGGGAGATTCGTATTCGTCGCCCTGCTTCCTCCTGAGGATGTGGCTCTTGAACAGTGGATTGGGGAACAACACGGACAACTTGTCGACCGATTGTTCCAATCTGTGGCCACGGGTGTTTCGGAACGGGTCGATCTCGCTTTGCCGAAGTTCCTCGACCGTTTCGAGGCCAAGCTTTCAGGTCCTCTGAAGTCGATCGGGATGACCGAACCATTCGACCCCTCCGTCGCCGACTTCTCACGGATGCATGCCGAAGGAAGGAAGGATCTGTTCATCGACGAGGTGTTGCACAAGACCTTCATCCGTGTCGACGAGAAGGGTACCGAGGCTGCGGCCGTAACCGCTGTCATGATGAGGCTCACGAGCATGATGCCCAGTGGAAGACAAATCGTGTTCGACCGGCCCTTCTTCTACTCCATTTTGGATACCAAAACGGACCATGCGCTATTCATCGGAACCATGAGCGAACCGATTGCTCCTTGAACCGGGGCACCTCTACCATCTGAGTTTCGGCAACTTCACCGCACGCACCTCATCCACGCGTCCCACTGTGGTTCCCCGGGGTGCGTCCTTGAGCGCTTGGGGGTTCTCCCGGGCCATCCGACCAAGCTCAATCATTGCTTCGCAAAAGGCATCGAGCGCTTCGGGGGATTCGGTTTCGGTAGGTTCCACCATCAGAGCCTCGTGCACAAGCAGCGGAAAATACATCGTCGGGGGATGGTAGCCTCTGTCCAAGAGTGCTTTGGCGAAGTCCAAGGCCCCCACTCCATACCCATCCTTGAATTTTTGCAACGATAGCACGAATTCATGCATGCATCCTGTCTGGAAGGGATGGTCGAATGTTCCTTCCAAGCGCTTGAGCACATAGTTTGCGTTCAATACCGCGTGACTGGCCACCGCGGTCAAACCTTCGGCACCCATCGAGAGCAAATAGGCATACGCCCGTACACAGACGAGAAAATTTCCCCAGAAACCACCCACCTTTCCGATCGAATGTGCATTGTTCCATTCGAAGGCATACCCATCCTTCCTTTTCACCACATCGGGTTTGGGAAGGTATGGGCGCAGTTTGGTAGTCACCATCACCGGTCCCGCACCGGGTCCCCCTCCACCATGGGGTGTGGAAAATGTCTTGTGAAGATTCAAGTGGACCACGTCGAAACCCATGTCACCGGGTCGGGCCCTTCCCAATATCGCATTCATATTCGCCCCATCGTAATAGAGCAAGGCTCCACAATCATGCACCATCGTAGCGATCAGAAGGATATCGCGTTCGAAAAAGCCGAGCGTATTCGGATTGGTGAGCATGATGGCGGCCACCGTTTCGTCCAACAGCGGCTCGAGTGCCGCGATGTCCACAAGTCCATTCGAGTCGGTGGGTACTTCAACAATGGAAAATCCGTTCACCGAGGCCGAAGCGGGATTGGTGCCATGGGCCGTCACGGGAACCAGCACTTTGGTCCGCTTCTCATCGTGTCGCGAGAGGTGGTAGGCCTTGATGATCTTCAATCCGGTGTATTCCCCATGGGCACCGGCCGCAGGTTGGAGGGTTCCCCAATCCATACCTGTGACGGTGGCCAATTTCCTCACCAACTCGTAGCTCAGGGCCAGAGCTCCCTGTATCGAACGATCATCCTGCAGTGGATGGATCGAGGTGAATTCCTCCATTCTCGCCACAATATTGTGCATTTTCGGATTGTATTTCATCGTGCAGGAACCGAGTGGGTACTGTCCGTGATCGACACCATAGGTGATTTCGGCCAGATGGGAAAAATGCCTCACCACATCGAGTTCAGACAACTTGGGAAGCTCGGGAGGTGTCTTTCTGGCAAGAGCTTCAGGAAAAGGCCTTGCAGTGGAAACATCGGAAGCAGGAAACCCGTATCCCATCCTTCCTGGACGGGACAACTCGGATAGCAACGGTTCCATCATGACAGTACCTCCCGTACGATCGCAACATAGGCATCAAGCTCTTCCTTGGTCCGCTTCTCGGTCACTGCGACAACCAGTGTCGAGGCGTCGGCAACCTTACCCGAAAGCAATCCCAACCGGACGCCACCATGGATACCTTGGTCTGCCAATGACTCCAACACCGCTTCCATCCGCTCCACGGTATCGAACACGAGTGGAAATTCTGTCCAAAAGGGTGCGGTTCCACCCATGACCACAGAAGGAATCATTGACAACTTCTCTGCCAGATAGTGGGCTTTGTCCCAACTCTGCCGGGCAGCTTCCCGCATTCCTTCGAATCCCAATACGGAAACATGGATGGTGGTGGTGAGGGCTGCCAACGCTTGGTTGGAACAGATGTTGCTCGTAGCCCGCTCCCGCTTGATGTGCTGTTCCCTCGCCTGTAGGGTAAGGACGAAAGCCCGTTTTCCTTTGGAGTCGACAGTCTCTCCCACAATCCTGCCCGGTATCTTCCTCATCAAATGTGTCCGTACTGCCATATACCCACATGAGGGACCACCGAAAGCCATGGGTATTCCAAGCGGTTGGGTATCGCCGATAGCGATATCGGCTCCCCACTCGGCTTGGGATTTCTGGAGCGCGAGTGAAAGCGGGTCACTGCTGATGGTGAGCAATGATCCATTTTCATGCACGATATCGGCAAGGGATGAATAGTCTTCAAGAAATCCGTACCTGTTGGGACTTTGGACCACCACACCGGCAACATGTTCGTCGAGAAGCGAAGCAAGAGTGGCGATATCGGTGGTGCGGTTGCACTCAGGTATGATGCGAATCTCATTCGGTGTCCCGAGTGCCCATGTGTCGAGCACCTGCAATGTATAGGGATGCACAGTCTCGGAGACAAGTACCACGTTGCACTTGCGCTTCGCAGAAACCATCATCGCGGCAGCTTCAGCAGCTGCACTATGTCCATCGTACAAGGATGCGTTGGCGACATCGAGTCCAGTGAGTTCGCATATGATGCTTTGGTATTCGAAGATGGCCTGTAGGATACCTTGCGAGATTTCCGGTTGATACGGAGTGTACGCGGTGACGAACGAAGGCAATGAGGACAATTCCGAAACGACCGAGGGAATGATCCTGTCGTAGGATCCCATCCCCAAGAAGGAGACTCCCACACGGTTCATCGATGCGAGATGTTTCATATGTCGCAACACCTCTTCCTCAGCCATAGGGGATTCAAGTGACAGCGGTCCATGCAACTGTATGTCCTGAGGAATTTCGGTGAAGAGTTCATCAAGCGAAACGACACCGACCGCCTTGAGCATCCGCTCGCGGTCGGCATCGGTATGTGGTATATAGGGAACCATGATACCTCCGGTTAGATTACCCACACAGTGTAAATCACCGGAGGAGGTATGGCAATGTCAATTCGTCCACTTCACTCCAACAGTAGCGGCCAACGTGGCGATATCGTTCTGGGAATACCGGTAGGTACTCTCGGTCCAGGTATCCACTTCAAATTGGCTTGTTCCATTGCTGGTGCCGCCAAAGAATCTGGCGTTTCCAAAGAGTTCCCAATGATCGTCGACTTGATATCCGATCCTGAGTGAAGCATCGAGAATGGATCCCTCGAAATCGAAATCGGCTCCGTTGAAGAACTGTGAGCTCGCATACGACCCCGCGATATCGGCACTGAGCACAAGTCCGAAAGGAAAGCGGTATTCACTGTAGATCGCAAGTGCGGGTACGAGCCCCACGTTGTTGGAAACATAGAGTTCTTGTACTCCCGTGCTATCACCGTCAAGGGCTTTGAACTGGATCGACACATTTCGAATCTGCAGCACCATTCCCAGTCCAAGAACCGCATTGTCGTACTTGCCCAACACATCATAGGTGTAGGAGAAGCGGTAGAAGGGGAATTTGTAGCTAAGTTCCATTGGTGTTCCGGCTTCAAATTCCATGGAACCCGATTCGTCGTATGTTTCTCCAACAGTGACATCTTCCTTGAAGGTCACATTGGTGACCAATTCGAATGGTTGGTAGGTCAACCATGCCCGGTGTCTTCCACCAATGGTTGCCCCGACCGAGTACCGCTCGAATGGATAGAGACGATCCTGTCCACCTTGATTCCTGAAATCAAATGTGGTCATCGCAGCATCGGTATCGGATGCGCCATTGCGATAGATATGGTAGGTGACTCCAATGGTACCCTGCTCAGTCTCCACGAAAGGCTCGAAGGAAACTGCAAACACCAGCGGAAGTCCACTGAGCAACAGAATCAATGCAACGAGAAGATTACGTTTCATAACGCCTCCAAACTCTAAAATTGTAATTAATCCAATTTATAGGTTTCGAGAGAAAAAGACTAGTGACTATATCACGAATTAGTCCAAGGTCTCCAAATATTCACCGTAGGCGGTCGCATTGAGTAGAGCCTCCACCGCTTTGGGATCATAATCCGTCAACACATAGAGATGATTCGCATAACAATCTTCATTGATCAATTCGGGAGAACCATCGAGCTTCTCGTTCACCGCAGCAACCGTACCCGCAATGGGATTGTAGATCGCACTGGCGGCCTTCACCGATTCGATGTTCGCGATCTCGTCGTCGGCTTCAAAGACATCCCCAACGGGAGGCAGTTCCACAAACACCACCTCCCCCAACGTATCCTGGGCATAATCGGTTATACCCACATATGCTTTGTCACCATCGATGCGAACCCACTCGTGGTCCTTGGAATAACGCAATTCAGCTGGAATTTTGCTCATGGCAGGCTCCTGATTTCTTTATTTCCCTGTAGTACGATAACCCCGCATGACCTCCAGGTCAAGCTCGGGATAGAGCACAAATCGATCCAATAGGGACATCACCCTTCGAGTGGCCTCT
>CAYZJV010000031.1:0-33650 GCA_964478945.1 uncultured Spirochaetaceae bacterium
ATGAAGTGAAGGAACAAACCAGAACCATGTTGGAAATCATGAAACCGAATGGAGGCTACATTGCAGCCCCTACCCATGCGATGCCCAACGATATTCCGGTGGAAAACATGCTCGCATTCCTCGATGTGGTCCGTAACCAATAGGAAACAAATCAAGCTTCTCGGAGTTATTCAATTTTCGTATTCATACTACAGATCGGTACATACTTTCAGTGGTGTTGTTCCATCTACTATCGGCAAATTAATTAGAAAAAATAGTATTTTCTACTATTTGCCGGTAGTATGGTATACTGGTGTTGATGGAGGAGATCCATGAGATATCTTTCAGTAGTTGATATCGCACAGTTATGGGAAATGAGTGAACGGACCATACGTAATTATTGTGCTCAGGGTAAAATCAAAGGAGCATTTCGAAAAGGAAAGACCTGGAATATTCCTGAAGATGCGAAAAGACCGGAAGTAAGAAGAAGAGTGGATAGACAAAACTCCGAACTCCTTGAGGTGCTGAGAAGAGAAAAACGAAGTAAACTCCATGGAGGGATGTATCATAAATTGCAAATCGAGCTGACCTACAATTCAAATCATATCGAAGGGAGTGAGCTTACCCATGACCAGACCCGGTGCATCTATGAAACAAACACCATTGAATGTGAACATACTCCACTCAACATCGATGATATTGTAGAGACGGCAAATCATTTCCGTTGCATCGATTTGATGATCGATAGAGCCAACTTTACTCTCAGTGAACCATTTATAAAGCAATTGCACTTCATATTGAAAAGTGGGACCAGCGATAGTCGTGAACACTGGTTTGCAGTTGGAGAGTACAAGAAATTACCAAATGAGGTCGGAGGGCGGGAAACCACTTTGCCCGAACATGTGGCAGATGAGATGCAATCCTTGCTCGATGCATATCGTGCGAAGAAAAGGATAACCCTGGATGATATCATCGAATTCCATGTTCGCTTTGAAACCATCCATCCATTCCAAGATGGAAATGGACGGATAGGACGACTAATCATCTTCAAAGAGTGTCTTCACTGGAATATCGTACCGTTCATCATTTACGATACTATGAAGATGTACTACTACCGGGGATTGCAAGAGTGGCAAAAGGAGAAGGGATTTTTGAGGGACACGTGCCTCACTGCCCAAGATATCTTCAAACAATATCTCGAGTATTTTCGAATCCCCTACACCAATGGAAATGTAGAAGTCTGAGAATCCAATTCTCTATTTGACAACTCAGGCAATCGAATAGAAGCATCCTGTGCAACAATTGTAATCAGCTCAATGCCCTCAGGAATCGCACACTCTCTTCAGCTATCGTTAAGTATTCGATGTCATGCACATAATGTGAACAATCGAGCAACACTGAACGACCACCCTTCCCTTTCAGATATGCAATCAAAGTCCCTTGCCAGAACTCCTTCGTATAACCCGTTCCGGAACCGTTTGAGATAAAGAACAATAGAGGAACTGTTGTGTGATCGAAACGGGCCACCTTGAAAGAATTGTCCTTTATCGTCTCTGCTTCACGTATCATCGAGTTGGTAAGGAATCTTCGGTAGAAGAGCATTTTGTAGAGGTGCTTTTCATGCTCGGAAAGAGTCCCATGGCGTATGGCGGAAGCGTGATTGATGATCGAGGGGAAGAAACGCAACAAACCGATGTCACCAATAAATTTCATCATTCGTAGTAATAGGCGATTGACTCTCCTATCGACGTAGATATTGGGAACAGTCGGATCCAATCCGATGATCGCATGGACCTCATCGGGATATCTGTTCGCCCAATGGATTGCTTCGATTCCCGACATCGAATGGGGAATCAATACCAGCTTCTTCGAGATACCGGCTTCCTTCAAGGCCATGCGACTCTCTTCCAGTATCGTATCGATATCGCGGTCCACATCACTGTCCTCACTGAATCCGTACCCGGCTTTCTCCACAACCACCACTTGATACTCTTCTTCAAACAAAGTGGAGAGACTCTTGAAGTCCAATATCGGGGAACAAGTCCCACCTCCCGACATGAACACCAAGGCTAGTTCACACGCTTGATTGCCGGTGACAAGGACACTCATCAGATGGCCGTTTACTCGCACGAGCATCCCGGGAGCTTTGAGTACACGTTTCTCAACCTTCAAGCGCACCTTGTGATGTAGCCAACTACCAAAGCAGACCAACACTAGAAACAGTACGATGATACCGAGTATCCACATACAAACCCCTTCCCACTTTTCTCCATTCATGCGAACCGCATTGGGATCAAGATAGTGAACCCCTAAAGTACCATAGTAATTCTCATCCAGTCGAGCATTTCCAACGGGATAACAGTCGCTGCGCTACAACTCCACACGTACGATGGATAAAACATGGGAGGACCATACATCCAGCTGCAAATTGAAGCGAATAGCGCCTCAGAATCCATACACCGACAAGGTCAGAATTACATGGATACCAATCCCGAAGAGGAGCAAGTGTTCCTGTGACAGGAACATTTTTAGTATCGTGTTTCTATGATAGGAACATATTACTAATATTGTTCTTGCAATAGGAACGTATACACTTTATAATACATATATCATGAGTACACAACGTATAGCAGGATTGGAAGCCACCATGCAAAGAAATCTGGCGGCAATGCCCGATCGCTTTCGTCCGTTCGTGCATCAAAGGGAATCACTTCCCCGTACTTTGATGCTTACAGGACCAAGAGGTGTGGGAAAAACGACATATCTATTGTATCACGCAAAGAAAATTCAAGACCTCGCGAAAATAAGGATACTCTATCTTTCTGCCGATAATCCTACTTTTGGAACCGAACCGTTGTATGAAATCATCTCCTCAATATTCTTCGCCGGTTACCATGGAGTCATCGTAGATGAAATCCACTTTGCAAAAGACTGGAGCATCCATCTGAAGGCAGTGTATGACGATTTCCCCAATCATATCATTTGGATAAGTGATTCATCATCAATGTGCTTACACAAAGGTAAAGGAGATCTATCCCGTCGTTTCGTCCACATTGAAATGCCGCTCATGTCATTTCGTGAGTTTCTCTACATTGAGACAGGTAAAGAATATACCGCTTACAATCCGTTTGAACCGAGTGGGGATCTACCAATCCAGCCAAATCCTACCATCCTTCATGCTTTCAGATTGTACAAGCAGATTGGAACTCGTCCTTTTTATCAAGAAGGTGATTTCAACGATCGGATGCTCTCGATTCTTGATAAGACCTTATACAGTGACATCCCCTTCTTTTTACCCACGATCAATGATGGCAATCTGAGGCTCATGAAAGCAGTGGTGGGGACTTTGGCCAATTCATCGATCCCTCGTTTGAAAGTGCGATCCCTTTGCAATGATTGGGGAATAGGTGCGGATAAGCTTTACCAACTTCTCAATGTCATGGAATCGGTGGATCTTATACGAATTATTCGCAAGGAGCATGATACCAAAGCCAAGACAGCTGGAGAAAAACTATTTTTCTCAGATCCAACATTCTACTCCGTACTCACTGGAGATATTGGCAATGCACGGGAATCATTGGTGGCCATGCTGTGTTCCTATGCTGGATACACCGTTGAAACCACGAAAGACGATAGCACTGGTGATTTTGTGATTCGTTCCTCGATAGGCAAGAATTCCGGACACTACAAAATAGAAATCGGAGGACGGGCGAAACAGTTGAAAAACTCTGATTTTGTTATTCGGGACGACACCGACTATCCTGCTGGCACACACATCCCTCTCTGGTTGTTGGGGATGATGTATTGATGGACGGAAACGTGTAATGGCAACCTACATTCGAAACACTCCGATAACATCACAGCCTCTACAATGTTTCCATGAGATTTTGGGAAATGGACTCACAGCACCAAATAGCATATAATCAACCCATCATGAAACTACTGAATGGCTTCGCGGTTGCGCTCCATCTCTTCATTGGAATCGGAGCCCTCGCTGGTGGGTTGGCCTGTATCGTTGATCCGAACAATCCCTTGGGAGCTCCATCATCAATGTTGGAAGGCTCCCCATTCTCTTCGTTCCTCATACCGGGACTGGTCTTGTTCACATTATTTGGCATCGGAAACCTGGTACAGTTGATCTTCATGTGGAAGAAGGTATGGTGGAGAAGTCTTGGAGAGGGCATACTGGGAGGAGGTATGGTCATCTGGATTGTAGTCCAGGTACTCATCATCGACAGTATCGTTTTCCTACATATTGCATTTTTGGCAATAGGAACCATCCAAGCAGTGGTTGCACTTCGTTGGTTCATGAAAGACCATACTTTGGAACATATAACCAGCATGTACAAAGGATTTCGACCCACCAACCACATCTGATCCATCAGCAATCTGAAAACTGAAACACGCACATTCTCCACAAAGCTCCTACACTATGAGGAAGGGTCGTGACCTATGGATTTCCATGATCCTCCGGTCACGACGTGCCGTCAAATATCTGGAGAAAATCGCAGACGAACGAGGAGGTCATCTAAGCTTCCCTCCTGCCAGATCACTTCCCCAGCCCTTGAATAGGCCATGAATGTGCAGAAGTTGCGATTTTCTCCAGGGTGACATCATTTGATGATTTTTCCTGGAATCTGGATCAAGTTCGTTGCAGGCATCTTGCCTTCCAAGTAATCGGCGATCACAGCAACGAGATCCGCTGCCATGGCATCGAAATCTTGTTGTATAGTAGCCAAGAAAGGTCCCTTCTTCGCGATTTCACTCTTGGCAAAGTCGGTTCCATCGATGCCAACGACCTTTACCGAACTGATTCCAGCCGCGACGAGTGCCTGGGTGGTACCATACGCTGGTTCATCCCAACCGGCCCATATGCCATCCATACCGACATTCGCGGTGATCAGATCTTCGGTCACCTTACGGGCATTGTCCACCGGTCCAGGAACCTCGATATGGACCTTCTGCACCACCTCGATCCCATCATAACTATCGAACACTTCCTGGGCTCCCACGGCACGGGCGCGTACACCAGGATGTGGATCATGGGTATACATGACCACATTACCCTTACCGTTAATCGCTTCGGCAAGTACTTTGGCGGTTTGACGACCGAGGTCGGCGTTGTCGCTGGTGATATTCAACACCACTCCATCGACAAGTCCGGCATCAAGACCGAAGACCGGGATTCCAGCTTCCTTCGCGGCATTGAGTCCTTTGGTCATTTGGACCGGATCTCCCATACCGAGTACGATGGCATCGACACCTTGGGAGACCGCATCCTCGATACGACTCACCAGAAGACCGAAATCACCAGCGGTATCGCTCACAGAAACCTTCCAACCCAATGCCTCGGCATCGGCCTTGAACTGTTCGATCACATACGCGGTGGTGGCATTCGCCATATACGGTGTCACCACTGCGACCCGGGTCGTATCGGCTTGCTCGGCACTTCCTGCGGCAAATGCCATCGAAGTTCCAAACAGCAACAGCACGATGAGACCAAGTACGATTCTTTTCTTCATGTTCCCACTTCTCCTTTTTCCTTGTGTGGATGATCTGTATGTAAGTTTGCTATAGCGCAAAACTCTTCACTGAGGGCCTGATGGAGACGCTTGAATATCGACAACGCCTTTTCATGATATGTGTGGTTGGCCGGATCAGGCATGAATTCCCCATCTATTCGCAGGCAGGATTCGGGAAGGGAAAAGTCGGAGAACCATCCCAGGGCATTGCCTGCGATCACCAGATTTCCCAGTACACCCGAATTGGCCGCATTGGCTATCCTACGCACAGGAACTCCAAGCACATCGGCGATCGTTTGGGTCAACAGTACATTTTCCGCTCCGCCGCCACTCGCGACAATCGTCACATCAAATTCCTGAGAATTCGTGTGGAGCACCTCATGGATGGATGCAATTCCATATGCGATTCCTTCGATCACAGCTCGGAACATCTCGGGTTGACCCGTTTGACGTGTCATACCAATGAATGCGCCCCTGGCATGCGGGTCGTTGAACGGCATCCGTTCACCCTGTGGATAGGGAAGATAGAAGACCCCATGGGAACCCACTGGAGCTTTGGAAGCCTCTTCCTGCAAGTACCCATACGGATCTTGCCGGATATTGAACAGATCCAAGAGCCAGGAGATGTTGCCACCTGTGGTACGCATCGCTCCAATGGTGATGGTCTGCTGTCCATCGGGATGGCGAAGGTTGAACACTCCCAGATGAGGGTCGATCGGGGAAGGCAACGTGGCGGCAAGCCACCCGGAGGTCCCCAAATAACAAGAATAGATGGAAGCATCTGCAGTACCTACCCCAACGGTGGAGGCACCGGCATCTCCCGAACCATGAATGACGGGCAAACCGACCCTGAGGCCACACTCGCGTGAGGCTGCTTCCGTAACGGTTCCCGTAATGACAGGGCCATTCTCCAATTGCGGCAATTGTTGCACCCCAATTCCGATATACTCCAGTATCTCGGCACTCCAACAGTTGTGGGCATAATCGAGCAGCCCGGTAGTGGCGGCATTGGTCAAATCGGTAACCATGCATCCGGTGAGCTTCCAACACACGTAATCGTGTGCTCCCAAAAGGTATCGTATCGAAGGATCGGAGTTGACTGCGACCGCATGCAGCAATTTGGGAGGCAAAGCCGAAGCATCCATCCCATTGCGGGTGATGCCCATCGCTCGTTCGCTCCCAAACTCCCTACCATATCGGTTGAATTCCTCTTGGTAACGGGTATCGGAATAGAGAATCGCATTGCCTGCGACAATGCCATCTGAGGTAATCTGGATGAGGTCCTGCATCTGACCGCTCAGCACCACACACGCGAACACCAGCGAAGGATTGGATTGGACCAGAACCCTTGCGGTTTCACAAAACGCACCCCACCAGAGTCTAGGATCCTGTTCCATCGCATTGCCTTCGGCAATCACTGGATAGGAACGCGACTCGGAGGCAATGATGGTACCATCTCTAGCAACGATGGAACTTTTCAATGCGGTGGTTCCGATATCGACCGAAAGCAAATAATCCATGAATCCTCCTATTTCAATGTGCATTCCACAGGAACCAGTGGAATGTGCCGACTCTTGACTGAGCGCTTCGGCATCTCGACTTGGACTCGGCTCTGCATAAGATATGGTGTGAATAGATCCAAGTAGGAGTTCACTTCATCCACTCCACCCATGGCCGCCTCCACGAATCCGGTACCGATGATGATTGCATCGGCTGCAGTGGTTGCAGCCTCGACTGCATTTTCGGGGGTACTGATACCGAATCCCAAAGCCACCGGAAGCCTTTTGCTCCTCACCATATGCTTCACATGCTCGACCTTCCGCTTCAATTGCACATCGGCGGTGAATCGTCCACCGGTGGTACCCCTCATCGATTGGAGATAAATGAATCCTGTGGTATTGGAGATTATATGCTCGATCTCGGCATCGTCGGCTTCATAGCGAATGAAATTCACCGTCTTCACAGAAGATGCAGAAAGTAATCCGCTGAGAGTCTCCAGCCCATCGTTCGTGATGTTGGGGATAAGTACGGCATCCACCTTGGCCTCGATACACAACTGTGCGAAAGCCACAAGACCATATTCCAAGACAGTCTCATAATACAACATGACGATTCCGACAAGTCCCACTTCATGCGAGATCCGGACAGATCTCTTGATAAGGGAAGACACATCGTCCCCTTCCCGCTCATGGACATGCAGCAAGGCATCGGTGATGGACTTGCCATCAAGATACGGTGTGGCCACCGGTATACCGATTTCGATATATCTCAAACCATTTTCGGCGCAAGTGGACAGCAAATCCCTATAGGTGTCTTCATCTGGGTAAAGAGCCGGCAAATACCCCACCAGACGGGGACTTTGTTCCTTTTCTCGCAACATTTCATCGAAAGAAGGCATGACTGTCACCTCTGCTTCTTAGCAATCGATGAGAGCAACACGGCCATGATGATGATCGCACCGGTGAGGATCGACTGCACATAGGTGTTGATGCCCAGGATATTCAGACCATTGCCCATGACCCCGATGATGAATACTCCCAGCAACGTTCCCCAAATATTGGCCTCTCCCTCACGGAAAGCGGTCATGCCAAGGAAGACTGCAGCCGCCGCATTGAGCATGAAGGGACTGCCGGCTTGTGGATGCGCGGAAAAGAGCCTGCTGGTGAGCACGATGCCACCCAAGGACGCAAAGAACCCGGAGACCCCGAATGCCACCAAACGTACTTGGCGTGTCCTGATACCCGAGAGGAAGGAGGCTTCTTCATTGCCACCTATCGCATAGAGACGTCTGCCATAAGTGGTTTGTTCCAATAGGATGAAAATCACCACAACCGTGATGGCCATGATGATGATGGAGATCGGAAGGAATCCCAAACTCCCCTGCCCCAATACACTGAAGTTGTCGGGTAGTTCAAAAATGGTGGTCCCTTTCGAGATCAACAAAGCGACTCCTCCATACGCTGTCATGGTGGCCAAGGTACCCACGAATGCAGAGAGCCCTCCATAGGCTATCAAGAGCCCATTGAGCAATCCGGCCGCGGTACCAAGGATCATGGCGATGATGATGCTGGGCGTAGTTCCCATGCCCGATTTCATCAACAAGGCAGCGACCACTCCCACAAGTGATGCAATGGCGCCCACCGAGAGATCGAAGTCTCCGGTGATCATCACTACGGTGACACCGGAGGCAACAATGGCCAAGGTGGCAACCTGTTCGATGACATTCCTCAAGTTTCGACCCGAAGGAAACACATCGGGACGCAATGCCGAGAAGATCAGCAACAGTAGTACGAATCCCATCAGGGTTCCCCAAGTCTTGATGAAAGCAGAGGTCTTCCGTTTGCCTTTCGCTTCAATCTGTGGTGCGCTCATGATATTTCTCTCCCATAGCAATAGTTCAAATAATGTTCCTGATCGATATCCCGGTTCTCGCGTACAGAAGCCATCTTCCCATCCCTAATAAACATGATGCGATCGGCAAGACCGAGCACTTCGTTGAAATCGGAACTGACGACAATGATGGCGGTGCCCTTGGAAGCCAATTCCCTGATGATGCTGTAGATCTCGAAACGGGCTCCCACATCGACACCCTTTGACGGTTCGTCCAACATGAGAATCGACGGTTGCTGCATGACTGTCTTGGCAAACACGACCTTCTGCTGGTTTCCTCCACTTAGCGTAGACACATGATGGGAATACTCGCCCGCCTTCAAACGAACACTTTTCCCCGCCGATTCAGCACGCTCACGGATGTACCGATGATTGAGAAACCCCATACGACTCACTTGGGGCAGTGACATGAGGGTGATGTTCTCATAAATCGATCGACTCAACACCAGGCCACCTTTACGCCGTTCCTCGGGAACCAGGACCACACCACGGTCGATCGCATCCTTTGGCGAGGAGGGATGAAACGGACGATTGTTCAGGTATATGGTTCCCGATGTCGCCGCCCGCACACCGAAGAGGGTTTCCAGCAGCTCCGTCCTCCCTGCACCCACCAATCCTCCGATACCGAGAATCTCTCCCGCATGTACCGAGAAACTGATATCGCTGAGCCGCTCGTTGCCCAAATGCTCCACTCGCAGCACTGGAGTTCCGATCGTTCCCTGTCTGGGAGGGAAAGCCGATTCGAGGGGTTTGCCTATCATATGTCGGATAAGCGTATCCTTGGTGAGGGTCTCGGTTGCAGCCCGATGAACCACCTGTCCATCACGCATCACAGTCACCCTATCGGTGATGCGCAGGATATCGTCAAGATTGTGGGTAACATAGATCACCGTCTTGCCTTGGGCCTTGAGGTTCTGTACCACAGCGAACAGTTTCTCCTTCTCGATATCGGTGAGGGCAGTCGCCGGTTCATCCATGAAGTAGATGGAGCCCGATACGGCGAAGGCCCTTGCAATGGCGACCATCGCCCTTTCCACAGCGGAAAGATAGCTTACCGGTTGATCGAGGGGCAACTCGATATGCAGGGTAGCCAATATGGCTTCGGTCTGCGCCCGCAACTGTCTCCAATCCACCAAGGGTCCTACCTTTCTTGGATAGGAGTGTCCGAGAAAGATGTTCTCCATGGCATTGAAATAATTCACCAGATTCAGCTCCTGGTGGATGAAACTGAGTCCGAGTCTCGTCGCATCCTTGCTGTTGTGGATCTCCCTGGGAGTACCATTGAACAGGAGGGTTCCCTCATCCGCTTTCACAATACCGGCCAGTATTTTGATGAGAGTCGATTTTCCCGCTCCATTTTCTCCAACCAACCCGTGCACCTCTCCTGAGGAGAAGGAAAGATCCACTCCCTTCAGGGCACGTACACCCGGGTACTGTTTCGACAACCCCTGTATGGTCAGGACTTCGTTCTGCTGGTGCCTACTCATCCCAGATCCTCCCATAGTTCGTCTTCCGCGAAACTATCGATGGCATCGATGGTTCCGCTATTGTTGATGATATATTTGAATACGCTGGTACGTCCCAGTTTCCGTGATGCCATCATCACATACGGACCAGCCAGATACGCTTCGTCGTAAAGTACGATGACATCATCGATACTGATGCTGATCCGTTCCGACAGGAATGCCGTGGCCGCACCTTCCAGTTGCAACAACTCCAATTCTGGACTTCTCAGAATAACCGGAGTCATGATCTCCTTTCCTTGGGTGATGAGGATTCCGGTTTGGGTGGTGAAATACTGGTACAACGATTGATCGGCACGGTAGGTGTCGAAAATGTGTTGATGGGAAGAATCGACGTAGGATCGTTGGAGTATCACGGGCGTCTCGTCAATGGTGCGCAAACGTGTGAGACAGCTGAACTGAGTCTTGGAAGTACCGAACAGCTTGTCCAACCGAGAATCGGTTATCTGGTGTTGGATCGACAATACCGTGTTTCTGATGGACCGTTTCTGATTGCCCATCTCATTCTGGAATCCCTGCAACCCGATTGTATCGGAATGCACACCAGTGGAAGCTACGAACGTCCCTACTCCGTGAATCACATTCACGATGCCTTCTTGGGCCAATTCTGCAAGAGCTCCCCGGATGGTCATGACCGAAGTATCGAAAATTTCAGCTAGTTCCTTCTGACTGGGCAAACATTGTCCTTGGGGAAACACTCCTTGTCTGATCTTGCTTTTGATCGTCTGTGCTATCCCAAGATACCGCAGTTGTTTTGCCATCATTCCTCCCACAAGACTTATAGTCTTCTAGATGTCTATCAGACTAACATGGGACAAGTGAGGCGTCAAGAAAAAACAAAGAAAATTTCACATTCAAGTAATTGTTTTTCATTACTAGAATTATCTAAGATCACACCATCGAGACAGAGGGTATGTCGACCACGGCAGATCCCGTGGCATAAGGTGGTCCATGCTGTAAAATGATGGGGAGACGGTACCTCGTGACCGGAGGATCATGGAAATCCATAGGTCACGACACACCGTCTCCATTCTGAAGAAAATCGCAGACGAACGAGGAGGACATCTTAACTTCCCTCCAGCCATATCACTTCCTCAGCCCCTGAATAGGCCATGAATGTGCGGAAGTTGCGATTTTCTCCAGGGTAATCATAACTTCTTATACCTTTGCTGCCCCGAAACACCTTTATCCAGCAAAGCGATACGACAATCGTGGCTTCCCACATAACTTAGGAATAGGGATCCGAGCAAAAGACGATCACCCCGAGGAATCCGGTTCCACAGATAGCCCTTGAACATATCCCTTACCAGAAAGGTCTCCCCTTCCATCAGTTGCTTCGTCTCCCCGATCGCCGTTCGCAACAATGTATCCACATCACCCATCGCATGCACCTCAGGTCCTTATTATTTTTATCAATATTGATATTACACCGGCACGGAAAATAATTCCATGCAAATTCACCTCACTTCTAAACATGAAGCAATGGATGACAAGAAGATCAATCTGGAGACGGCTATTGGTGACCTATGGATTTCCATGATCCCCCGGTCACCACCAACCGTCTCCATTCTGGAAAAATCGCATGCCAACGAGGAGGCAGTTACACTTCACCGCCACCAAATCCTCATTTCCAAGCTTCATTTGCCTATGAATGTGCGAATGTTGCGATTTTCTCCAGGGACATCTCCACTTTGCTTGCATCGACATCGACACAAGCCTTGGTGACGGGATTCCCTTCACGAAGTCTTCTGTGGTCCACTATCGTCCTTCCCCTATCCACCCCTTCGGTCTCCACCGTCAGATGCAGTGGAATGATCGTGAAATACTCCGGATGCAAAGCACATACGACAGCCGAGGGATCATGAATGTACGTCTCTTTTGTCCCCAACGTATTGGCGATGTAGTACTCGAGCATGTCGGCAAACAGAATACCGAACTGCTTCCCACCAGAACGCCACTGGTCAGCATCACTCTGCTTCAGTCTCGAGCGCATGGTCACATCCAAGCCCACCATCGTCACATCCAGTCCGCTCTCAAACACCAGCTTCGCCGCTTCGGGATCTTGCGAGATGTTCGCCTCGGCGAAGTGGTTCACATTCCCCCTCACGGTGAGCGCACCCCCCATCACCACCACCTTGCCCTTCCAGGAGCACAACCCGGGTTCCCTTTGGAGCACGGTGGCCAAATTGGTGGAGGGTCCGGTGGTGACGATCGTCAGGTCTCCTCCGTAGGAACGCATCGATCGGATGATGAAATCAATCGCACCTTCTGTCTCCACCTCACGGGAGGACCTGGGAAAGCTCACCTGCCCCACCCCGTTCCTTCCATGGATTCTCGCACTCACCTCGTGGGGATGGAACGACTTCTGGGTAAGGGCATGGTAGGCCCCCTCGTACACGGGCACATCGGTCCGTCCTACCAATGCGAGCACATCGAGTGCGTTGCGCGATCCGACATCGGTGGCCACATTGCCAAAGGTAGCGGTCACTCCCAGCAGATTCACCGAGGGATCGATCGCTGCGAGTGCCAATGCAATGGAGTCGTCCACTCCCGTGTCGAGATCGAGTAACAAATTGGGCATCTTCCCCTCCCGCAGGTGTGTATTGCGCTCAGTGCTGTTCCTTATCAAAACGGGCGATAGCTTCCAGTACCACACGAATCTCCTGGTCCCAGCCTGCCGCCAATTTGGTGTTCTCAGTCTCATAGACGACTTCACCTGTGACGAGATTCCCGCTCACCGCACTGATCATCGCACCACGTACCTTGCGACGATGACAAACGGTATAAATCGCGGAACTCTCCATCTCCACATTCAGCACACCTAGGGAATGCAGCTTCTCAATCCACTCGGGAGTCTCTCCGTAGAAGGCATCGTCACTCGCATTGATGCCATAAAAAAACCCGAACCCCATCTCTTTTTGCATATCCTGCGCAGTATCGATCATGGCACGTGTGAAATCGAAATCGGGAACAGCGGGAAAGACATCGGGAACGTAGAACCGGCTGGTCCCTTCATTCTTCATCGATCCTGTGGACACCACCAAATCCCCGATGGAGATCCCCTCCTGCAATGCTGCGGTGCTACCGATCCTGATCAGACATTTGGCTCCGATATTGATCAACTCTTCGCAAGCGATCGCTGCCGAAGGACAACCCATTCCGGTGCTGGTGACAGAGATCCTCACACCCTTGTAGGTCCCAGTGAAGGTTCGATGTTCTCGGTTTTCCGCTACCAACACCGCATTATCGAGGTACTTCGCCACACGATTGCTCCGTGCAGGATCGCCAGGCAACAACACATACTCTCCAATATCTCCAGGGGAAAGGTGTATGTGGTATTGTCGTTTTCCGATCGTCTTCTCATCTTTATTCAACATATAGGTTTCTCCTTATCACACACGAACAAGCCCATGCTTTTTCCGTGTACTGTGTGTCTTCTGTATCGAATAGGCTACCAGACCCGCTATGGTTGCCGCGTAAGGAAGCATCTGTACGAATTCCGAAGGAATCTTCAGCAGCTGCAGGATGTTCGACAATCCATCGAAGAAGGCAAACACCAAAGCGGAGAGCATCGTTCCGATAGGGGTTGCCTGTCCCATGGCATTGGCGGCGAGGGAAATGAATCCCCGTCCGGCGACCATATCCCGCACGAACATGTTCAGGTACCCCATGGAGAGATACATGCCACCGAAGCTCGCCATAACCCCACAGATCATGATGGCGATGAACCGTACCCGCTTCACACTGATTCCGACCGAATTGATCGCATCCTCGTTCTCACCCACCGCTCGAATACGCAAACCAAGCGGAGTCTTGTAGAGCAAGTACCAGATGATCCCAACCATCAGGAAAGCCATGTAGGTCAGTACATTGTGACCGGACAACAGATCTCCAATGAACGGAATATCCTTCAGAACGGGAATATCCCAAGATCCGAAGGCCAGACTCTTGAGGGACGAACTGTTGCCCTTCTCTCCTGTGGTGACCTCCAGCATGAAAACGGTGAACCCTCCGGCAAAGGTGTTGATCGCAGTACCACAAAGAACCGCATTGGCCTTCAGGACAAGATGGAAGTAGGCGAACACGGCACTCAATGCCAGTCCCATGGCCATACCGGTAAGCACTCCAACGAAGAGACTACCGGAAAAGGCACTCCCCATCACCCCGGCGAGTGCGCTGCTGAGCATGATGCCCTCTAGTCCGAGATTGACCACACCCGACTTCTCACAGATCACCGCTCCCATACTGGTGAATATCAGGGGGGTGGCTACCCTAAGCCACATGGCGACGAATTGGAAACTCAATATGTGTTCGAATACACCCATCGTACGCTCCTTCTCACGCCGTGGCGTTTTGGACGATCAAACGTTGCCGCCAGTTCTGTAGCAACGCATCGGCGGCGATCATCAACATGATGACACCTTGGATGATCAATACGATCTCGCTACTCACATCACTCGAGCGAGCCATGATCCCGCTTCCCACATTGAGATAGGCGATGAAAAGCGCCGAAAGCGGAACGAGCATCGGGTTGCGCCTCGCAAGCAAAGCTACGGCGATGCCGGCCCACCCATATCCGGGGCTCGCCGTCCACTTGAAGCGGGTGTACATACCCAAGAATTCCACCCCACCCCCGATACCGGCTACCGCTCCGGCGATGATCTGAGCCATCACCATCACCGCAGGGGCTTTGATACCCACGTAGTGGCTGAATTGCGCATTGTCACCCACCAGACGAATCTTGAATCCGGCCCGCATGCGGAACACGAAGAACCATGTGGCAACGCTGAACAACAAGGCGATGATCAAGCCGAGGTGAACCCTCGTTCCAGGAACCAAACCCGGCAGACTTGCGGATTCGGCAATCTTCAGGGAAGCGAGGGAAGAGGCTTCAGGTTCCCTGAAATGATAGTTCACCATATAGATGACAAAAAACTGAATCACATAGTTGAGCATGATGGAGGTGACCACTTCGCTCACCTGCCATTTCAGTTTGAGCAGTGCGGGAACCGCTGCGGCGCACGCGCCGAACACTCCGGCCACCAAGAGAGCGACCAAAGGATGCAATCCGGGAGGTAACGGCATCGCGATACCCACGATCATCGCTCCCATGATGCCGATGAAAAAGGCCCCTTCACTGATCATCGAAAATTGGCCTGCCCTGAAGATCAATGTCACCGCAAGTGCGGTGAAGATCAAAGGTATGGCTCCTTCGAGGATATTCCCGATCCTTCTCAACGAAGAGAACGGTCCGAGAAAGAAACTCGAAATGGCCACACCCGGCTGTTCGCTCACCAAAAGGATGATGACCGACACAAGCAGACAGGCAACCAACACAATCATAGCGAGCTTCGTTGCATCCACCAGACGGTTGATTGATTTCGTGTTCATCGTGCGCTCCTTGCTATCTCATCGTCATCCTGACGTTCAAGCCCCAACATGTAACGGCCAAGGGTCTGTTCGTCGATCAGTGAGGGATCGGTGAAACATGCGGCGAACTTGCCTCCATACATCACCAACAACCTATCGGAAAGACCGAACAACTCGTTCAAATCACTGGAGACCAACAATACCGCACACCCTTTGTCACGCAACGCAACCAGCTGTTTTCGGATGAATTCGGTTGCTCCCACATCCACTCCACGAGTGGGTTGGTTGGCCACAATCAGTTTCGGTTCGCTTGAGAGTTCACGAGCGAGGACAACCTTCTGGATGTTGCCCCCCGAAAGACTGGCTATGGAAACCGAACCGTCCTGGCAGAGAATGGTATGTTCCTTGATCATCTCTTCACTGAAAGATGAAATCCTATTCGCATCCAACATACCGAATCGATTGAACAGAGAGTCCCATCCGGTTTTGTCGGCGATGAGATTCTCCGTTACCGAAAGACCAGATGCGATTCCGAGAGTCATCCGGTCTTCAGGTATATGGCCGACTCCCGATTCACGAATATCCTTCACATGATTGTGCCTGATGGGTTTTCCGTTGAATAGAATGGAACCGTTATCATAGGGAGCTAGGCCTGTGATGGCATCGACCAGTTGCGATTGACCGTTTCCCTCCACACCCGCAACACCGAGAATCTCTCCCGCATGGAGAGCAAATGCCAAATTGTCGACCAAAGGTTTGCCACCCTCTTCCGAAACAGTAAGATGCTCTACTGATAGCAACACATCGCCCCGTTTCGCTGCGGTTCTGGTAACCGACAACTGCACATCCCTTCCCACCATCCGTTGGGAGATCTCCTCATCGGTGATACCATCCAAAGAGAACACACCCTTGGATTCACCTCTGCGAATGATGGTGATACGATCACACAATTCACGCACTTCCGCCAACTTGTGACTGATGAATATGATGGTGAAACCTTGGGTCCTCAGATGCTTCAACTCGGCGAATAGCTCTTCGGTCTCTTGAGGAGTGAGCACCGCCGTCGGTTCGTCGAGAATGAGGATCTTTGCCCCCCTGATGAGAACCTTGAGAATCTCAAGCTTCTGTTTCTGTCCAACCGACAGGTCCTTCACCTTGGCCTTGGGATCGAGATACATGTGGTATTTGTTGCCGACCTCGGCAACCAGCTGCTCGGCCTTGGGATAATCGATACCCAGACCCTTGCGCATCTCGATTCCGAGAATGATATTCTCGGCCACGGTAAGGGATGGTACGAGCATGAAATGCTGATGCACCATACCGATTCCAAGCTCCAAGGCATCCTGGGGACTGTGGATCCTCACCTCCTTGCCATCAATGCTGATGGTTCCGCCCGTTGGCTTCTCTTCTCCGAAGAGAATCTTCATCAAGGTGGTTTTCCCCGCACCGTTCTCACCCGAAAGGGCGTGGATCTCACCTCGGTTCACATCGAAGACGATGTCGCGATTGGCAACCACCCCATTGGGATAGACTTTCGTGATATTCTCCATGCGCAGTGCTGAATGTTCCATGATTGTCCTGGATGGTGGGAAACGGAGCACCGTTTCCCACCGGTAATTTTCGTGAGTTACGGTTTCATCGAGTCGCGAATTTCCGCAACCTGTTCGGTGGTCATTCCGAAAGCTTCACGTACGGGAATTGCTCCATCTCCGACCTTGACTGCCAACTCGTCGAGCTGGGTTCTGATCGTCCCGGGAACAAGCTTGCGATAGTTGTCGTTGTCGGCGAGACCGACACTACCACTCTTGAGACCCAATGTGTAGTTTTCGGTGGTCTTCATCGAACCGTCCTGGAGACCGCGCATCGCAACCACCAAGGACTCACCGACTTTCTTGAGTGATGAGCTGAGTACATTACGAACAAGATTCGCATCGGTCTCGACCATTGCACTCCAAATGTCGGTATCGCAAGCGATGAGATACTTGTCCTTGTTGCTCGATGCGGTCACGGCTCCAAGGATACTCTGGCTTGCCGGAGCATAGACGATCTGTGCACCTTGGTTGTAAAGCTGGGTGGTCATCTCCATGCACTTGGGGACATCTTCGAATGATCCGACATAACTGGTAAGTACACGGATACTGGGATCGATGTACTTGATACCATCGATATAACCGATCAGGAAGTCGTTGATATTCACCACATCCATCGATCCGATGAAACCAAGGGTTCGTTCCGATCCGTCGATCTTCGCATCGCCACTATCTAGCATGAGGGCGGCCAAGGCTCCTGCCATGAATGCCGTTTCGTTCGAACGATAGGCCACACCCATCAGGTTCTCCACATCGGTGGTACCGTCGAAGAAGATGTAGTCCTTCTCAGGGAACTGACGTGCCACATCCTCGGCCAACTCCTTCACCGACCAAGTTCCCGAAACGATGACATCCCAGTCCTGCTCGGAAGCGTCGAGATAATACCCCTCGTAGGAAGCTTCGTTACGACCCATCTCAACGATCTTGATGGTCGCTCCATCCTCATCCCTAAGCGTGTAGAAGCCACTTGCCGCGGAGTCGTAGAAGCCCTTGTCTCCAAGGTTTCCATTCACCAGATAGAGCGCCTTGAACGAATCGTCGGCAGCTGCGGCCTCGGGAGCTTCAGCGGCACCACCAGCGAACAACATACCCGTTCCGAGCATCAGGAGCACCAACAGAGATACCATGATTCTTTTCATACAATCCTCCATTTTCCAATATATTTGGGCGATGTTTCGCCTATTGGTCGTTACAATCTTATCCCTTCCTTCTAAGCGTCTGGATGCGGAACCAGCTTTTGTGGAGATAGTGTCGAAGAAATATGAAACACTGTTCATTATTGTAGAGGAAATCTTCCAGCAATAACAAAGGAAGTGGAATTTTGGGCAACTCGTTGTCTTCCATTTCGTTGATGATGCAAATGGAAGAACGCGAGTACTCTGCGCTGTCGTAGACATGCTTTTCAATAAAATCGATGATCGATTGAGATTCGTCCACCTTCACCTGTTCCCTCTCCAATAATGAAAATGGAGTAAAGAATACAGTCGTGGCATGATGGCTTTTCCCACTACGATAATGCAAGGTTCCTTTCACGAGAACCGATCCTTGGGAAAGATTGAGTGTATTGGCCAACCAATCGCTGGCACTGACACATTTGAATTCTACGGTAGGTGGCTCCAAATCCTGTGTGGAAAATGTCTGGACGGGATTCACAAGGTTTTGGTAGGAGAAATGTTGCCATGTGGCCGTTTGGCTCACGATGGCTCTTCTGCCTTGTGCCTTTTGCACGACCCCATCTTCCAATAGATGGTACAGGGCCTCCCGAACAGTTCCCTTGCTCACTTCCCAATATGCAGCCAATTCCTGTTCTCCCGGAAGGGAAGTACCAGCAGGCCATGGAGCATCTCCGTTGAGGATCGCATCGTGAATCGCATCATATACACAAAGATAGAGACTCTTTCCCGAATCTCGTTTGGGTAGCGGGTGAATAAATTGCGAAATGGGAATTGTAGCTCGCTTACCCATTGACTATCCTCCTTACCGCTTCAAGTGCAATATCAACCACCCGGTGCTCACAGTCCTCGGGATCATCCTCCAATTCATATAAGGAAGTGTCGTGGTTGTTGGTACAAACCAGCGCAGAAGCACTTGCTACTCCGAGACTCTGTGAAACAATAAAAAGGATCGCGGTATCCATGTCGGAACAGAGGGCTCCACCTTGAAGATAGGAGTTCCATGTCTCCTTCAACCAATTGCCTACAGGACGTGAGAATCCATCGAAAGGAGTGTAATAGGAACTGCGGGTAATGCAGGTTCCGATATGATGTTCGTATGGAGATGACGAGGCGGCTTCCTGTAGATACGTTAGGAGTTCCATATCGGCGACAGCAGGAAATTCAGGAGGAAGATACTGCTCTGCAACACCCTCCATGCGGACCGCCGCTTGTGGAATAACGAGAGAACCTCTTGTTACCAACGGATTGGTGGAAAGGCAGGTACCTACCCGTACAAGTCTAGTTGCTCCAAGTTGTACCAATTCCTCGACGGCGATTGCCATCGAAGGCCCTCCTATCCCTGTTGAACAGACCGAGAGAGGTTTGCCAGCAAATTCTCCAGTAAAAGTACGGTATTCACGATTATATGCTTTCTCCTCAACGTCTTGCAAATGCGTGGCGATAACTGCAGCACGCTCCGGACTTCCTGGAAGCAGTACCAAGGGAGCAATATCACCATCAAGGAGTCCCACATGCATCATCTTCATCATCGGATTCCCCCCCTTTTCTTATCATCCGCGATAATCATACGCATACCTTCGATTCCCACCTTGATGGCACGATGCTCCCAATCACGTGGATAATCCTTATCGTCATTGGAATATGCTTGGTAATTGGTTGCGCAAATCATCACCGATGCGGTTCGGATACCGAGTACTGATCCTATAGTGAAAATGGTGGAACATTCCATACTGGTATTGGTTGCACCGCCCCGTTCATATGCGTCCCATTGGAATTGCAGGAGTGGAAATACCGGCTTCGTCCTTGGGCTCACTTCTGTGTAAAAAGAGTCTTTGGTAATGGTAATTCCACTATTGTGGGGGAATCCAGAACGTCGCGCGGCACGCAAGTAAGTGCTGAAGATCTGGAAATCGGGAACAGCTGGAAATTCGTTGGGAAGGTAAGACCGACTTGTTCCTTCCATTTTTACTGCAGCTTTGGGGATGATGACATCACCAATACGTGAGAGTGTGGAGGTGGACGCGCAGGAACCGATTCTTACCATGGTGTGCACACCCAAAGCATGAAGTTCCTCCATCACAATGCTTGTGGACGGCCCACCGATTCCTGTCGAAACAACCGACACCATTGTACCATCGAGTGTTCCTGTCATCACATAGAACTCCCTATGCCGTCCCACTACCCTGGGATTGTCAAGTTCCGATGCAATCTTCTCAACCCGCTCCACGCTACCTGGGATAAAGACGTATTGACCTATGTCCTGATGTGAAATCTTGAGATGTATCGGTTTCTTATCCTGTATCTTCATTTCTTCCTCTTCGTCTAGAAAAGCATACTTTATTCCATATTGCAAGAAAAATGTTATGTATAAGATAAAACTCTTATAGATATGTTTGAATAATTATGAAAGGAAGTAGTTACCAAGGACCTTTACTCTATCTACAAGATTTTACAAGGATGGATTATCACCAATTTAGGATAAAATTGTTTACCTGTGAAATTCATAATGGCCAGCGGAAGACAACAGTCTTCTTTTTTGGATGGTGGGTAAACAGAAGGAATAGTTTTTGGGATATGTAGTAATGCCAAAGTAGAGAATGCATGGATACTGGATCCATCCTTTCATCTCCCCACTGGAGAAAATCGCACATCAACGAGGAGGCAGTTACACTTCACCGCCACCAAATCCTCATTTCCAAGCTTCATTTGCCTATGAATGTGCGAATGTTGCGATTTTCTCCAGGGACATCTCCACTTTGCTTGCATCGACATCGACACAAGCCTTGGTGACGGGATTCCCTTCACGAAGTCTTCTGTGGTCCACTATCGTCCTTCCCCTATCCACCCCTTCGGTCTCCACCGTCAGATGCAGTGGAATGATCGTGAAATACTCCGGATGCAAAGCACATACGACAGCCGAGGGATCATGAATGTACGTCTCTTTTGTCCCCAACGTATTGGCGATGTAGTACTCGAGCATGTCGGCAAACAGAATACCGAACTGCTTCCCACCAGAACGCCACTGGTCAGCATCACTCTGCTTCAGTCTCGAGCGCATGGTCACATCCAAGCCCACCATCGTCACATCCAGTCCGCTCTCAAACACCAGCTTCGCCGCTTCGGGATCTTGCGAGATGTTCGCCTCGGCGAAGTGGTTCACATTCCCCCTCACGGTGAGCGCACCCCCCATCACCACCACCTTGCCCTTCCAGGAGCACAACCCGGGTTCCCTTTGGAGCACGGTGGCCAAATTGGTGGAGGGTCCGGTGGTGACGATCGTCAGGTCTCCTCCGTAGGAACGCATCGATCGGATGATGAAATCAATCGCACCTTCTGTCTCCACCTCACGGGAGGACCTGGGAAAGCTCACCTGCCCCACCCCGTTCCTTCCATGGATTCTCGCACTCACCTCGTGGGGATGGAACGACTTCTGGGTAAGGGCATGGTAGGCCCCCTCGTACACGGGCACATCGGTCCGTCCTACCAATGCGAGCACATCGAGTGCGTTGCGCGATCCGACATCGGTGGCCACATTGCCAAAGGTAGCGGTCACTCCCAGCAGATTCACCGAGGGATCGATCGCTGCGAGTGCCAATGCAATGGAGTCGTCCACTCCCGTGTCGAGATCCAAAATGATATTCTTTTTCGTATCCAATTACAGGTCCTTACCATTGGGCGTATTGCTACTGAATCGTGATAAGGGGACTGCGGAATAGGTACCCCCTCCGCACTCCCCTATAAGCTGGTGAACGAGGCACACACCAGAACTATGAAGACACTTTCCTGCTTTCTAGAGGCCTAGAATGCATACCAATGTGTCAAGTTGCGCTTTTTCCCTGGGAGATCGACTCCCAACGGGCGATGGCTTCCAAAACCACACGGATCTCCAGATCCCAGGCTTCGATCAACTTGGTGTTTTCGGTTGTGTAGATGACTTCACCCGTCGTCAGATTTCCGCTTGTTCCGCAGATGCATGCAGTAGCCACATCCCTCATATGACCGATCGTGAACAATGCCGAAGCCTCCATCTCGATATTCTGAATCTTGAGATCCTGCAGCTTCTTGATGAACTCGGGCGATTCCCCATAAAACGCGTCGTCGGTACTGGTGATCCCGGCGAACACACCCGTATCGGAACCGACCGCCATCTCCTTGGCTGTCGCAATCAAGTGATTGGTGAAAGCGAAATTGGGAACAGCGGGAAAATTCTCGGGGACATAGAACTTGGAAGTACCTTCGTTCTTCATGGCACCGGTGGTGATCATCAAATCGCCAATCTTGATGCCGGGATCGATAGCTGCGGAACTACCTATACGGATGAGCGTCTTCGCACCAATGTTGATCAACTCCTCTGCTGCGATCGCAGCGGAAGGACAACCCATTCCAGTGCTCGTCACACTCACCTTCACTCCCTTGTAATAGCCGGTGAAGGTACGGTGCTCGCGATGGTTTGCCACAAGTTTGGCGTCATCCAAGTACTTGGCGACCCGGTCGCTTCTGGCAGGATCGCCCGGAAGCAAGACATACTCGCCGATATCGCCTACATCGAGTTCGATGTGATACTGTTTCGTGTTTTTGGTAATTGCACTTTTATCCAATGCCATGTTGTTACTCCTTATGTAGATTCCGTTGTATTTCGTAGCGAATTTCATTGCATTTGCCCATGATGTCGTGTCTGTCCAGAGATGATACCGAACAATCACGCATGAGCCACTTTCCCGAGACCATCGTATCGGTCACATCCCTCCCTGAGGCACAATAGACCAAGGCAGTATACAGATCCTTTGCGGTCCCGGTGACCAATGGGGAGAAATGCGGTGAATCGAGGTCCAAGGCGATTAGATCGGCCTGCTTGCCCACCTCGAGCGTACCGATGACATCCTCCAAACCGAGGGCTTGGGCTCCACTGATGGTGGCGAGGCGGACCGCCTCCCTCACATCGCACATGGTCGGATCCTTCTCAGCCTGTTTCTGGATCAACATACCCACCTTGAGATCCTGCAGAAGATCCAAGGTGTTGTTGCTCTGGGCACCATCGGTACCGATGGACAGTTGCACTCCCGCTTTTCGAAGCGCACCATACGGCATGATGCCTGAGACAAGCTTGAGATTGCTTACCGGATTGTAGGAAACATGCACATCATGTGTTGCAAGGATACGGATATCGTCATCGGAAAGATGTACACAATGGGCAGCGAGGACATGTCGGTCAAGCACACCCAAATCGGCAAGCCATCGTGTTGGTGATACCCCATGCAATTGTCCAATGTCATGGTTCTCTTTGGCCGTTTCAGAGATATGGGTATGGATGATGGCTCCCGTACGCTCGGACAACTCCACCACCGCTTTCCATTGTTCGGCAGTCACACTATACGGGGCATGTGGACCCAGTCCGGGATGGATCAAAGGACTGCGTCCAGTCCAATTCGCTATGAAATCGGCGGCGGTTTGCAGAGTCTGTCCTTTCGATGCATCCCCGTCCGCAAATATCGTGGAACAGACGAAAGCCCTCAAACCACTTTCAGCAACAGCTTGGGCAGTGGTATCGGCCCAGTAGAACTGATCCGCAATGGTGGTGACACCATTGGAAATACTCTCCAAACAAGCCAATCGAGTACCCCATTGTGCCCTTTGTGCATCCAGTAGGGCTTCGGCCGGCCACATGAGGTCATTGAGCCAAGTATGCAATTCCACATCCTCCCCCAAGTTCCTGAAAAGGGGAGAATGGGTATGGATGTGGGTATTCACCAAACCGGGCATTACCAGCTTTCCACTGAAATCCAGCTCCTCGAACGGCTCCTGTGGCAAAACCGCCTCAGCATCCGGTCCGACATACGTGATACGACCGTTTTCTGCGACGATACATCCGTCGGGATGGAAGTGGTCGGATTCATCCATGGTAAGCACCATGGCATGACGCAGTACGATTCTGTGCATCACAATACTCCCAGCTTGGCCGGCGATTTCGCCTTTCTTCCGATTCCCACCAACACCAGCAGAGTGATCACATACGGTATGATTTGGCTGATCTGCTCAGGCATCTGGATATAGGAGAATTGGAAACGCAGAGCTTGTGTGAAAGCGAACAAGAGACTCGCCAACAAGGCTCCGATGGGATTCCAACCGCCGAGGATATTGGCTGCGATAGCCATGAATCCACGACCAGCAACCATGTTGTTGACAAATAGATTGCTATGGACAACAGAGAGATAGGCTCCTCCAAGAGCGGCAAGCGCACTTCCCACCAAAATCGCAAGTGTGCGGTATTTGGTCACCGGTATACCTGCGGTCGCAGCGGCCAAAGGGTGTTCCCCTATCGAAGTCAAACGAAGTCCTATCTTGGTCTTCGCCATCACATAAGCTGCGAACAGAGCAATGAACAGTGTCGCAAGAATGAGAGGAGACTGGTCGGAGAACATCGCTCCAACCACCGGTATCCTATCGAGAAGTGGAACAGAGAATGTTCCCAATTGGTCGACCGTACCACTGATACCCTCTTTGTTCCAAATCGACTTGACAGTGACTACCGTGAGACCGGCTGCAAGGGAATTGAGTCCGATACCGATTACCGATTGGTTTGCCTTGAAGTAGAGTACGCAGAGGGCATAGAGTCCTCCCACTGCAACACCTGTGATCAAGGCTACAATGAGACCTACCAAGGCACTTCCGAAAATATGGGATCCCACAACTGCTCCCATGGCTCCCAAGAGCATGATACCTTCTATTCCCAGATTGATGACTCCAGACCTCTCACTGATCGATACTCCGATCGCGGCGAGAGTGATGGGAATGCTGAGACGAAACGTCATAAGCAACAGATTGACGATGGTAGAGAGTAATTCCATGGTATTCACCTCCCCTTCCTGTGTAGCAGATAGCGGATGAAGTTGGGTGTCGCGATGAATATGATCACCAAACCTTGGATGACTTTGTCGATATGGGCCGAAACTCCTTCCATGAGTCCCATCTGCATGGCTCCGGCCTGCAACCCTCCGAAAAGTACCGCTGCCAAAATGATGCCGATGGGCGTACCTTGCCCGATGAATGCGATCGCGATACCGGTGAATCCGATACCTGGGGAGAACCCGTCGATAAATCGGCCGTATGTACCGAACACCTCGAATATACCTGCCATGGAGGCCAGTGCCCCCGATACCGCCATCACCAAGACGGTGGTCCATACAGTATGGACTCCACCTGTGCCTGCGGCACTCGGATTATTGCCCAAGGCCTTCACCTCGTACCCGAATACCGTATGGCGAAACACGAACCAATAAACCACACACATGAACAATGCGATATAGAGGCTGGTGGTCAATTGACTGTTTGCCACGATGGTTGGCAATTGCATCCCTGCGGGAAGAGTTTCCGTTTGGGGAGTCATGCTCCCTTCCTTCATCAAATGGTTGTTCACGAAATAACTGGTCAGCAGTTGCGCGATATAGTTGAGCATGATGGCAACAATGACTTCGTTGATCTGCAATTTGGCCTTGATCAATCCAATGGCACCACCCCATGCCATACCGGCAACCATTCCTGCCAAGATCGACAGAGGGAGGGAAAATACCAGTGGAAGCGAGTTCCCGAGCGCCAATGCAACCACTGCACTTGTGAATCCACCGATGTACAGCTGCCCTTCTCCACCGATATTGAACATACCACCCTTCAATGCAAACCCCACTGCAAGACCCACGAAAATGAGCGGTACGCTTCTGCAGAGGGTAAGCGAAATGGCGTATAGGGAACCGAATGAACCTCGAAAGAGCGCCATATAGGCATTGAGTGGGTTGTATCCCATAGCGAGCATGATGAAGGCCACCAGCACGAATGAGACCCCTATCGCCAGTAGGGAATACCAAAGGCTTTCCCAATTCTTTCCTACACCTGCCTTGGCAGGTACGTTACGTATACCCATACTCATTTCCCTCCTGCCATATAGAGGCCCAATTCTTCCTTGGTGAATTCCTCGGCTTTGCGTTCCGCGACGATACCACCTTTATAGAGGACACCGATGCGATCGCTCATCTCCATGATCTCGGAAAGTTCGGTCGATATGAGGAGTATGGCTTGTCCACGATCACGCAATTGCAACAATTGGTTATGGATATAGTCTATCGCCCCGATATCCAAACCCCGCACAGGTTGGGCGGCCACCAACAACACAGGATCCATGCCGACCTCGCGGCTGAACACCAGCTTCTGTTGGTTACCACCTGACAACTCAGAGATGTATTGTTCAGTGGAGGACACCTTGATCGAATAGGCATCGATCATGGAATCCGCATACGAGTGCAATTCGGCATGCCGCACCAATCCTTTTGAGGAAAAGCGACCATTGCGCTGAAAACCGAGAAGGAAATTGTCTACCAGCGACATTCCCGGTAGAATCGCATCCCTATGCCTGTCGGATGGGATGATGCCAAGACCCAAACGCTTGCGCTTAGAGACTGAGCAGGACGTGATATCGACACCATTGAGCTTCACCAGACCATCCTTGGGACGTTCCGATCCGACGATGAAACGTTCCAGCTCCTGCTGTCCATTGCCATCCACTCCAGCGATACCATAGATTTCACCAGCCCTTACAGTGAGATCTATCGTATGGTCGGAATTCTCGAAAATCTTCAGATCATGTATCTCCAGCACAGGTTCGCCGGGGCAACATGCACCCTTGTTGGTCACCAAATCGACCTCATGGCCCACCATCATGGTGGCCAGAGCCTCGGGACTCGTGTCCTTGGTTTCCACCGTTCCGACAAAATGTCCACTGCGCAATACAGTCACCCGGTCGGACAGGCGCATGGTCTCCTGGAGCTTGTGTGTGATGAAGATGATGGTCTTGCCCTGCTTCCTCATATCATCAAGGATTCTGAAGAGAACATCGACCTCCTGGGGGGTAAGTACCGCTGTGGGTTCGTCAAGAATGATGATGTCCGCACCACGATAGACAGCCTTGAAGATCTCTACCCTCTGCATCTCGCCAACGCTCAACTGTGAGACCTTGCTATCGAGATTGAAATCGAAGTGATACAACCGTTCGAGCACCTCGATACGTTCCCTGCAAGCTTCGTAATCTATTGCAAAGGAACCTTCTTCGCTGCCCAAAATAATGTTCTGAAGCACAGTCATGGACTCCACCAACATGAAATGTTGGTGCACCATCCCGATATGTAGACTCTGGGCCATTCGGGGAGTGGGAATCTCCACATGAACTTCGTTGATCTCGATCGTACCCGAATCGGCGTGGTAAAGACCATATAGAATATTCATGAGTGTGGACTTGCCTGCCCCGTTCTCACCGAGAAGACAGTGGACTTCACCTGCTTGGATCTTCAAATCGACATCAGATAAGGCAACTGTGGTTCCGAAGGTCTTGGTGATGTGGTTCATTCGTATCGCATCCATGACGAATCTCCCAATCGAACGTCCCGCGAGGCAACAGAGTCGCACACCACGGGACGCGAATTCAATAGTGAATTATTAGGTAGCGTCCTCAATAGGAATTGGATGCCAAGAAGGCTTCCACATCCTTATGGGCATTGGGTACCACAAGGTCTCCGGACACAATCCTATCCTTGATCTCTTCGACCACTGCGAGGATATCGTCATCAACAGGTACATTGCTCTCGGCAACCGTGTAGCCGATACCGTCACTTGCGAGACCCAAAACCGACAATCCACCGGTCTTCAGATCTCCGTCGACCAAGCTCTGGGCGATGACGAAGGCTGCATTGTCGACGCGCTTGAGCATGCTCGCCATGATGTGGTCGGGATCGATCACGTTCTGGTTGGAGTTGACTCCGATCGCGTAGAAATCCTTCTCCTTGGCAGCCTGGAAGAGTCCAAGACCCGAACCGCCGGCAGCATGGTAGATGATGTCCGCCCCCTGTGAGAACTGTTTGAGCGCAATCTCCTTTGCAGTGGTGATGTCACTGAAAGGTGCGTTTCCACCAACATAGTTCGCCACTACCTTGATATCGGGGTTCACATAACGTGCACCAGCCTCATATCCGGCGTAGAAGCGGTCCAACAAGGGGATGTCGAGAGCGGAAATGAATCCGAGGGTATTGTTTTGCTTCACCAGATCGGTCTTCTTGACCAGACCCGCCAATGCTCCTACGAGGAAGGAACCTTCCTCTTCCTTGGAGACAAAGCTAGCCACATTCGGCAGATCGACATTTTCATCGATGATGGCGAACTTCTGGTTTGGGAACTGGGGAGCAACCTTCTTCAAAGGCTCCACCTGATCGTATCCGACCGAAATGATGACATCATACATCTTCGTGGAAGACATCTGCTGCAAGAATGTTTCGAAGTCGGCGATTGATTGCGGTTCGACATAGTCGAAATCGATACCCAACTCGTTCTGGGCCCTTTCAAGTCCAGCATAGACCAAATCGTTGTAGGAAAGGTCTCCTAGACCTCCGACTCCAAGAATCATGCCGATCTTGATATCAGACGAAGTGGTGGCTTCAGCCTCTTTGGCGCCACCGGCGAACAGGAGTGTGCCGACGAGCAACATCACACCTACAAGCAGGAATGGGTTTCTTTTCATGTGTTTTTCTCCTTTGTACTTGTATGCCTAAATCTTTAACTTGTTGTACAAGTTGCTTCCCATAATAACACACCCTGTTTTCATGTCAAGAAAAAATTTCAATTTTTTTTAAATTGTCAATCCGATATGATCCAAAGATTAAAAATACTACATATTGGGCATACGGCGGGCATTCACCATCATGTCGAAATAAGCGGGATCCAAATAGTATTTGTTTTGCGCTATAGGTTTGCCATCGGAAGTGAAAAGCGTTTCACTGAGAAGTATCAGAGAAGGAGCAGCCATTTGCTCGGGTGTGAGCGAAAACTCCTTCCGAGTCGAAAGGGTGATATGGGTGGTGCTGTGGGGACACAAGGAGTAGATGGTGTGGTCCATGAATTCGAGCACCGCAGACTTGTCGGCGATATCCACACCATATTCGGCCATCTTGGCAAGATCGGAGAAGGAGAAGCAGAACGCCACAAGACGGGACGAGGAACGGTACCAACGGTCGCTTGCCATCATCACGGTACTTTGGGGGTAACCGAACAGCTGTACCACATAGTCGCTGGCTGCTTCATAACGGATATCGATCTTGATGTCATCGATATTGATGCGGGAAAACACCTGCACCGGATTCGCCACCCCTTCGGCTCCCATGGAGGATCTGGGCTTTAAACTGGTGATGAAGTTTCCCTTACCATGCACACGACGAACGATACCATCCTCTCCAAGCAGCATCAGTGATTGACGAAGGGTCATGCGGCTCACCCCGAATTCTGCTGCCAATTGGTTCTCTCCGGGCAGTTGGTCCCCTTCACTATACCCTTCATCCTTGATCTTCTGGTAAAGCTTCTCATACACCTCCACATGAAGGTATTTCCGTGGAGGCATCCCTTGGGAGGTTTCATTCTCTGCCATGTCGTCACCATCTTCCTTTGTCAAATATTCTCGTACAATTGCCGCTGCAATGCGCGGTATTGCTGGCTATCTATTTTGATCTTTCCCTTGTGGCTATCCACCAACCCTTCTTCCCGTAGTCGAGCCACCTTGCGGTACAAGGTTCTCAGGTTCATGTTCAATTCCGCGGCCATGGTTTCCTTCTCCACAGAGAGCACCACAGGAAAATTCTGGTTCTTGCAGGATTCGAGGATGTACCATAACAGATTCTGACGGTCGGTGTGAAGTGTCATACGATCGCTGCGATCCAACAGGCGATGTATGAAGACTGCCAAAAAACGCACCGAACAGGAGGCGACTTCGCTGTTGATGATGATCTGCTGTGCATACAAGCGGGACGAAACAGAAAAGAAGAGGCAATCCGTTTGGGCTTCGACATCGGCTGTGTGAAGGGGTAAATTCGCCATCAGTTCGTACAGACCGAAAATCTGCGGAGGCCTCACATTACCCGCCATAACGACTTTTCCATCACTGCCATGGTTGAGCACCTGGCATGTGCCATCCAAGAGAATGAGGATCCTCTCGACAGGATCTTCCGTTCGGATGACGACTTTCCCCACGGGATACCGTACCAGACGTTTGCCTGTTCCCTCCCATCGGGCAAAGGTTTCACCAATAGGTTCGGGTCCCAATGTGTTGTCCATTACTGCGCGTAGCGCCGATGAAAGTTGAGTATCGATCATTTGAAAAATTTTTTCCAATAACTGACAATTGTCATGTATATACCTTCGCCAGCATACTACCATGGAATCGTGACATTGCCAATGACGAATATGGAGGATGATATGGATACATGGAAAGAGACGGTGCTGAGTATTGTGAAAAATACAACGTTGACCCATCAACAGGCTATGATGAACCTTGCCGATGCGGCGGTATCGCAAGAGGGATTTTGGGAGACCACGCCGGAATTTGATCGGCTGCACCAACTTGGTATAGTGTGCGACATGAGTGAACCCAGAGCGGCTTATGCTCCGAGGTATGCCCTACCAGACTATGAAAAACTCATGAGGGAAGGCTGCGAATTCCTTCGTATCAAACCACCGAAGTCTCTTGACGAAGCCATCCATGCACTGCAAATCTTCTACCTGCAAGTACCTTCGGTGACCCATATGCCGGTGTATTTGGGAAATATCGACATGCTGTTGGATCCGTTCGTTACCGATGCGAACGAAGCAAGGTCCAAAATTGCACGCTTCTTGGATTTCATTGGAAAGGCTCTACCGAACTCATTTTGTCATGCGAACCTTGGACCTGAAGAGACCTTGGCTGGGAGATTGATTGTAGAAATCGAAACCGAGCGACAGGAGGCGGTCCCTGGGATCACCCTGTTGTACGACAAGGATATCACTTCCCAGAGTTTCGCCGAAGCTTGTGTGCAGTGCGCATTGGCTTGTGCGAAACCAAGTTTCGCCAATCACTCGGTGTATTCACAGCAACACCTCGATAGTCCAAAAGGTTACGGTATTGCCAGCTGCTATAATGCCTTGGCAGTGGGAGGTGGGGCCTACACCCTTTCCCGTGTCGTGCTCAAGAGGGCTGCAGACCACGCCAAGGATATCCACGAATTCCTTGATTCGGTCCTCCCTGAGGCTGTGACGGCACTTTCTTCGTTCATGGATGCCAAGATCCGGTTCCTTGTGGAGGAGAGTCATTTCTTCTCTTCCAGCTTCCTTGTGAAGGAGGGATTTTTGCATCGCGATCGATTCACCGGAATGTTTGGCGTAGTGGGTTTGCATGAGGCGGTGAACATCCTGATGGAGAAGGAAGGCAAAGATGCCAGGTATGGCGTGGATGAGGAAGCCGATGCGCTTGGAAAGTTGATCATGGATACATTGGAATCTTTGGTGCAAAGCCATAGCAACCGTTACTGTGAAATCTCTGGCGGCCATTTTGTATTGCACGCCCAGGTCGGAATCGATTCCGATATCGGGATAAGCCCGGGTGCCCGAATCGCCATTGGAGAGGAGATCCCCTTGTACAACCATCTGCGACATGCAGGAAAGTTCCACAAGTATTTTCCAAGCGGTACCGGCGACATCTTCCCATTCGATTCAACCTACCAAAAGAATCCGTCGAGTGTGCTCGACATCATCAATGGTGGCTTTGGTGCAGGCATGCAGTATCTTTCCACCTACAGTGCTGATAGTGATGTGATCAGGATCACCGGATATCTCGCGAAGCGTTCGGAAATGGAAGCTTTGGATCATGGTGAAGTGGTCCAACAGAACAATACCATTTGGGGACTGGGAGAGGTGCACAACGGCCGCATCCTGGAACGGAAGGTGCGTTCGTGAGATCCTTGCTACCGGTGAACAAGATCATTCCATCGAGTTGCGTGGATGGTCCGGGCAACCGCACAGTCGTATTTTTCCAGGGGTGCAATTTCAATTGCACCTACTGTCACAATCCCGAAACGATCAATCGCTGCAACGATTGTGGCTTGTGCGTTCCCGGGTGTCCGGTTGATGCCTTGACTCTACAGAATGGGAAAGTGGTGTGGGACCAGGAGCGTTGCATCGGTTGTGATGCATGCATTTCGGTTTGCCCACACAGCGCTTCTCCAAAGGTGAGGTTCATGAATGCAGAGGAGGTGGCTGCACTGGTGGAATCAAATCTTCCTTTCATCCGAGGTGTGACATTCTCTGGTGGCGAGTGCATGCTGCAAGCCGAATTGCTGGCTCCATTGAGCGAACGATTACATGAATCGTTGGGATCGGTGCTCCTCGACAGCAACGGGAGTATCGATTTCAGCACACACTTGTCGTTGTTGGATGCATGCGATGGGGTGATGCTGGATATGAAGTGTTTTGATGAGGAACATCACAAGCGGCTTACCGGGCAAAGCAATCGTATAGTGAAACAAAATCTCGAATACTTGGCCGAAAATGGGAAATTGACTGAAGTGCGCACGGTGGTGATTCCCGAGGTCCTTCCCAATGAAGAAACTGTCATACGAACCGCCGAACTCATTGCACGTCATATTCCCGATGGCCTTACCGTCACCTATAAGCTGATTCGTTTCCGTGCCCATGGGACCAAAGGGAAAGCGAAGGGGTACCTAACACCAACTCTGGAATACATGAGGCAGTTGCAACGATTGGTGGAAGAGCATCGCTGCCTTGAAGTAAAAATAATCTAATTGCCCCTGGAGAAAAGCGCAACAAATGCTCGTTACCCTTCATCTGGGATTCTCCAGGGGCAATTGCACACCGATTATACATTTGTATTCATGTAAACTTTCCACACTACTACGGTAGTAGCCATAAGGTTGGTGAATATGGGGAATGTTACAGGTAGGTAAATTAGATATATGGGGGTGCAGGTAAGAAGTGGTACCTAGCCATCCCAGTCAACCGTCGCCACATGCCATTACAACAAACCACCATGGCCTGTGGATTTCATACCCTTACACAGCCTTGAACACCTCTTGGATGTCCATTTCTTCGGAAAGCATCACCAGATCTGCCTTATAACTCGGCTCCACACACCCCCTATCTGTTCGAGACAGCACCCTCAACGGGTTCTCAACAGTAACTTGGAAGAAGGATCGCCTGTCCAGCAATCCCTCATGGTAGAGTCGTTTTGCAGATTCGTGTATCGTAATC
>CAYZJV010000032.1:0-31975 GCA_964478945.1 uncultured Spirochaetaceae bacterium
GATATCGATGCCGAGTGCCTTGGCCACTCCTTTGCCATACTCTTCATCGGCAAGGAAGCAGTGGCGGATGTGGCGCTTCTTCACCAGAACAGTGGTTCCCTCCATGTTCCTCCCGGTGTTGGCGAACAGCCGCTCCTTCTCGTCATCGGACATGAGGTTGAAAAGTTTTCCCACCTGTTCGTAATAGTGGTCGTCATCCTCCCTGAAGTCGTAATGGTCGATCGGCCCCTGACCGTCGTATGCCGGTTCGGCAAGCTCTCTGTTGTCCTTCCACATGCCGTAGGAATTGGGATTGTAGTGGACCGAGCCTCCGAAGTTCCCATCGACTCGCATGAAACCATCCCTATGGAAGTGGTTCGAGGGGACTTTGCTTCTATTCACCGGTATTTGATAATGGTTCACTCCCAAGCGATACCGTTGCGCATCCCCATAGGCGAATAGCCTTCCCTGTAGCATCCTGTCGGGACTGTATCCGATACCGGGTACGCTGTTGGCGGGATTGAAGGCCGACTGCTCGACATCCATGAAATAGTTGTCGGGATTCCGGTTCAGTTCGAAGTAACCCACTTCATGCAGGGGATAATCCTTATGAAGCCAGACTTTGGTCAGATCGAATGGGTTGTCGGGATGGGTGAGGGCCTGTTCCTCGGTCATGATCTGCACATACATGGTCCACTTGGGGAAATCGCCTTTCTCGATTGCCTCGAACAGATCCTTCTGGTTCGATTCCCTGTCTTGGGCCACCACTTCGGCAGCCTCCCCGTCGGTGAGATATTCGATTCCCTGTTGCGTCTTGAAGGTGAATTTCACCCAGAACCGCTCATTGTCGGCATTGATGAAGGAATAGGTGTGTGAACCGTATCCGTTCATATGTCGATAGCTCTTGGGAATACCGCGATCGCCCATGGTGATGGTCACCTGATGCAAGGCTTCGGGAAGCATCGACCAGAAATCCCAGTTGTTCTGAGCCGAGCGCATGTTGGTCCTCGGATCACGTTTCACCGCATGGTTGAGATCTGGAAAGAGCATCGGATCACGGAAGAAGAACACCGGTGTGTTGTTGCCCACCAGATCCCAGTTGCCTTCATCGGTGTAGAATTTCATGGCGAACCCACGGATGTCCCGCTCGGCATCGGCCGCGCCCCTCTCTCCTGCCACTGTGGAGAAACGCACGAACATGTCGGTCTTCTTGCCTATTTCCGAGAAAATCGCGGCTTTCGTCCACTTCGTGATATCGTGGGTAACGGTGAATGTACCGAATGCACCCGAACCCTTGGCATGCATTCTTCTCTCTGGAATCACCTCACGATCGAAGTGGCTCATCTTTTCTAGGTACCAGGTGTCCTGCAACATCACTCCACCACGTTTTCCCGCGGTTTGGATGTTCTCATTGTGTGCGATGGGTCTCCCACTGATCGATGTCAATGGCTTCTTGGGAGAAAAGTCCCTCCCATCGCGGTCTTGGTCTTTTTTCTTATCTGCCATATCCACCTCCTGTTGATATAGGTGATTGTCGCATGAAATGGCCACGATGTGAACCAAAAATGAAATTAGTATAATTTGAAAGCAACTTCATATAGTTGACTTCATTGGAGGGATGGAATATCATTGGTTATATGACAGATGTCATAAAGGAGATGATAGTTGCCTCCTGAAACAAAGGTTTCCAAGCAAGCCATCATGGAAGCCACCTTCGCCATCACCCGTGAGGCTGGATTCGAGAAGGTGAACGCGAGAAGCCTTGCAGAGAGGATCGGTTGTTCAACACAACCGATCTACAGCCGGTTCAATTCGATGGTTGGTGTGAAGCGGGCCTTCCTGGCCTATCTGGAAGCCTCGTTCATCGAATATGTGCAGAGATACGCACCTTCAGGCAATCCTCTGTTGCAGACGATGGTCGCCTACGTTTCGTTCGCACATGAGCAACCGAACCTTTTCAAATTATTGTTCATGGAGCGGACTGCCGGAACACAGACGCTGGGGCGAAGCATGAGGATTCTGGAACGACTGGCGGTGGTGGACCGCACTAAGGCCGAGCCTGAAACAGCCCGCCAAATGGGAAGACAAATGCTTTACCACGCCCATGGGATGGCAGTGATGTTGGCCACAGGGAATCTCGTGCTGTCCGATGGGGAAATCACTCGCTCGTTGGAATCGATGTACTCGATGTTGCGAAATTCGATTCCGACGGAGTAGCGATTCGTACGGGATCCTCCTTCACCGTATAGATCTTTTGGGTCGGGTAGGCAAACTCGATACCCTTCTCGTTGAAGATTCGGAAGATCTCACGATAAATCTCCTGCTGTACGTTCATGTATATGAGGTAATCGGGTGACGGTACATAGTAGACCGTTTCGAATTGCAGCGAGTAATCACCGAATGCTTGGAAGTGGGAACGGTCGAACACCACCCCTTCGATGGTCTTCACCGATTCGATCACCGAGCGGATGATCGTGGGAACCTCCTCCACATGTGCTTGGGAGGTCTCGTAGGTCACCCCTATCTTGAAAACCACACGACGCCGCTGCATCTGCTTGTAGTTGTGGATCCTTGCTGCGACGAGATCGGAGTTGCTGATCACCAGCACCTCTCCACTGAGGACCCGTATCCTACTCGATTTGATCCCGATTTTTTCAACCACACCCGCCTTGTCGTCGAATATGACAAAATCCCCAAGCTCGAACGGTTTGTCGAAGAAGATCACGAAATAGCTGAACAGATCTCCAAGTATCCCCTGGGCGGCGATGGCCACCGCGATACCACCTACTCCAAGGCCGGCAAGGGCGGTGGAGACATCGAAACCCAGATTCGCCAAAAGGAAGATGAATCCTATGATCCAAATGATGAACTTGACCAGTGAGATCAGAGGCCTGAGATTCTTCTCATGTTCCATGTTGGCCCATTCCCGTTCGAAATAACGGGAAAAGCTCAACTCGATCCCCTTGTTTATCGAACGTACGATGATGAAGACCATGATGATGGAGAATATCGCCTGGACCGTGGATTGGATCCTCTCATCGAAAGCGACGATCTTCACTCCAATCGAGAGTATTCCCAGGAAGGCCAATGGAATGGCTATGCGCTGGAAGAATCTCAGGATAGGCAGTGCACGCGACTTGCTCCTCTCCTCGGCGGTACTCTGCCGTTCCTCCAGTTTTCTGATCCTCCTCTTGAGGATGGCATTCACGATAAGGAGAACCACAAGACCACCCAAGACCAATAGGAACGCCCTGAGATACTGCTGGGCATGGGGACCAAGCCAATTTTGTAAAGTAGCGATGATTTCCATACCGTAAGTATAGCCAATATCCAGTCATGAAGCAAATCCAACCTTTCGGTATTTTCAACGATTGTTCGTTGCACTGATCGGCTCCACCTTCTATAATCCGCACATGGAAGAATGGTTGGAAGCGATAGAGCAGGAATTGTTGACAGTGTTGCCGAGAACCGTCGACCACGCGTGGGTGGAACGGGTATTCGGACATGAAGTGCCGTTGATGAGTGAAGGTCTTTTCGACGAAGTCTGTGCACCGGCGAGGGACCTCCTCTACAGTGGCGGAAAGCGGTGGCGACCGCTACTCATGCTGCTCACAGCGAAAATGTTGGGAGGCCAACGGGCCTTCGACAAGGCAATGCGGTTTGTACCGTTGGTGGAATTGCCCCACAACGGCAGTCTCATCATCGATGACATCGAGGACCAGTCCGATCTCAGGCGAGGTCTACCGGCCACGCACATCACCCATGGGATCGACCTGTCGATCAATGCCGGTACGTTCCTGTTCTATCTTCCCACCATGATACTCGAGGATGCCGATATCACCGATGCCGAGCGGCTGGGATTATACAGGATCTACTCGAAGTACATGCGCAAGATTCATCTGGGACAAGGCATGGACATCGTATGGCACCATGGAATCGAAACGATACCCGACATCGGTGCCTATGAGACGATGTGTAGACTGAAAACCGGTTGTTTGGCTGCGATGGGTTCCGAGATGGGTGCCGCGTTGGCCACCGACAACCAATGGATCATCGGTGAAGCGGGATTGATCGCCGAGACGATAGGATTGGGCTTCCAGGTGCTCGACGATGTGATCAATTTGGAGAAGGGCAACCCCGGCAAACAACGCGGGGACGATATCGTTGAAAACAAGAAGAGCCTTCCGATCATACTCTATGCGAATGCACACCCGAAGGAGAAACCCCATCTCTTCTCCGTATTCAGAAAGGCGCAGACCGAAGGGTACGGGCCGGCGAAGGACGATATCATCGAACTCATCGACAGGATGGTGGCCTCCAAAGTACTCGAACAAGCGAGAGACCATGCCCATGAATTGTTCTTGGAGGTGTTGAGGATGATCGAAGGCCTCTACCGTCCATCGCAGGATCGCGACCTACTGGTGGCGATGATCAATGGCTTCCTGCAGGCGTGAGGAGGAAAGAATGGAAACACCAAGACTCTCGGTACGATCGGAGATAGGAAAATTGAAGTCGGTACTCCTCCATACACCGGGAAGGGAACTCGAATCGCTCACTCCCGAGTATCTCGATTCGATGCTGTTCGAAGACATCCCCTTCCTGGAACAGATGAGGGAGGAACACAACCTGTTCGCCGATGTACTACGGAATCAAGGCTGTGAAGTACACTATATAGAGTCCCTGCTCGAAACGGTGTTCGCCGATGAATCGCTCCGAAATGCGGCGGTTGATCATCTGGTGGAGAGTGCGAGACTCTATTCCCCCTCCTTGAAGAAAAGTATCGCCGAATTCCTCCATGATTGCACAGCTTCACAAATGGTTTCCCATGCGATAGGAGGATTGCTGAAATCGACCGTAGACGACAAGGTCAGGAACAAGACCCTCTCGTATTACATCAGGGAAACCTATCCCTACTATATTTCTCCGCTTCCGAACCTCTATTTCACCAGGGATCCTGCAACCATGGTGGGTGAGGGGATATCCATCAATATGATGCGAACAGAATCGAGACGGCGTGAGAATTGGATCATCTCACTGTTGGCCAACCATCATCCCTTGTTCGCAGGTACGAAGGTGCATGCCGACTACAGTCATGGGAACAGCATCGAAGGAGGCGATATCCTGATGCTCAACGAAAGCTGTGCCTTGGTCGGGAGCAGCGCGAGAACCGGTGTATGGGCGATCGAATCGTTCGCAAGGGAAATGATGCTTCCCATAGAGGAGGGAGGAGAAGGACTGAAGGAGGTTTTGGTCGTCCAGATTCCCTATACCCGTGCGTACATGCACCTCGATACCGTCTTCACCATGGTAGATCGGGACAAGTTCTCCATCTTCGGGGCAATTGAACCATCCCTACGCATCTTCAGTCTGAAAAGGAATTCCTTTGGAGCTCTGTCGATCGACGAAGAGCCCTCCTTGAGGGTGGCACTGCAACGGATCCTCGGCACACCTGTCGATCTGATTCGCAGTGGTGGAGAGGACTCGATAGCGAGCGCAAGGGAACAATGGAACGACAGTACCAACACCTTGGCGGTAGCCCCTGGAACGGTGGTGACCTACCGTAGGAATGTCGTCTCCAACGAAACATTGGAGCAACATGGCATTACCGTCATTCCCATACGGGGTTCCGAACTGGTACGGGGAAGGGGAGGACCAAGGTGCATGAGCATGCCGCTTGCCCGTGAGAAAGTGGATTCCTAGCGAGCTGGTGAAGTCTGTGCAAGCCTCTCTTCGAGCGCCCGTAAAAATGAACCCACATCGCTGACGATACCGATCGCTTGACCGCTGCCACGGTCGGTGAGTTTGGTGACCACCGCGGGATTGATATCGATGCAAACCGTCTTTACCCATGAGGGAGTCATATTCCCCACACCGATCGAGTGGAGCATGGTAGAAAGCATGATGATCAGGTCGGCACCTTCGATGATGGCCGCATACTGGCGCTGCGCCTCGATCATATCCGTCACCGTCTCCGGAAGTGGTCCGTCGTCCCTGATCGAGCCTGCGAGACAGTAGGGGATCTTCGACTCGACGATCGCATGCATCAAACCTTCGTTCAGGGCACCTTGTTCGATGGCGGCCGCGATCGAGCCATACCCATAAATCGTATTGATGGAACGCATATGATGGCTGTGGCCGTGTTCGGCGACCGTTCCCGTCTTCAGATCCACTCCAAGCGACGTGCCGTGGAACTGCAGTTCGAGATCATGGACCGCAACGGCATTGCCTCCAAGGAATCCGTGCACATATCCTTGCCTTACCAATGATGCGAGTGCGGGTGAGCCTCCCGTATGTACCACCACCGGACCACACACCACCACAGTCTTGCCCTTTTTCGCTCTAATGCTCCGCAACTGTTCGGCCAAAGCCGATACGGCGATCTCCACGCTTCGTTCGGAAGAGACGTCGTTGGTCATGAATGCGAAGGAACCACCGTTGTCCTTGTGTTCACGCAATTCGGCTTCGACTGGATAGACACGAATGGCCTCATCCCCACACACCACCAGATCGTCCTTTTTGAGATCCCGCAGTTTGCTGCACGAGAACGCATCGGAATCGTTGTCGTACACTATCGCTGCATCCATCCTCTGACCAGCCACTGGATACCACCTTCCTTGATGGAAGACTTCAGTCCTATGGTTGGAGGTGCTGTAAAACGACTCGGGAGCATGGGTGTCGATGTCCACAGGTACGAGGACGGCAGGTGGAACCGTCTTCTCAAACACCCCGGACGTTTTGAGCGCACTGACAAGCTGGTCCATCTGCTCTTCACTCTTGCCGATCAATTCCAACTCGATGCGGGATATCTCCTCGGGAGTCTTCCCCACAGTGAAACTGGTGATGCGATAATCCCCTCCCTTCGCCAAGATGGTGTTGAGTATGGAAGAGAGGATTCCTGAATCGATGAGATGACCTTCGGCCTGCAGCATTCTTGTATCCATACCCTCTTTCTTACCCTGTATTCATCCAATTGTAAAGGAAAAACGTTCCGGTTTCTCCAAGGTTATATATCAGCAAGGATTAAGGGAATCATGATGACGATGTAAACGATTTCATTGTGGCATATGGATATAACTGATAATACTGAACTGTTAAGATAGTGAAATTGGCCATATCATCAGAAAATAAGTATAATATTAATGATATCACAAAAAATAATTAAAAAATTTTATGATATCCCCTTGATTAAAGTTTTTAAAATGAGTATTGTCCAAATAGATAAAAAATTAATCATAAGGAGTGTGCACTATGGAAAAGATAACTTGGTTTGCAACCTATTTCGGTGTGGTCGCGGGTGTCGTCTCCCTAGCTTTGGTATTGGTCAAGCATATATAACATATATCTCCACACAGTTCCAAAAGAATTCCGATGGCGGTCGCATGGTCGACCGCTTGTTTTTTATATATCATGTGGCAATGGAACAGGTACGCAACAACTACAAGAGGAAATTCGGATATGGGGAATTCTACCGAATCCTCCTTGATGCCATGAGGGCAATGCCGAACATGGCGAAAAATCGAAGACAGGGAGTGTTGTCTCCCCAATTCGTGGAGAGGATCATGCTGGCTGTGACCGAAGTCAACGGTTGTGCGGCATGTTCCTACGCACACACCAGGATGGCGTTGAAGGAGGGCATGGACTCCTCTGAAATCGCTGCGATGCTCTCGGGAAACACCGGACAAGTACCGGTCGGGGAGGCGAAGGCGATCATGTTCTCCCAACATTTCGCAGAGGCAAAAGGGCTACCTGAAAGAACCACGTTCAACCTGCTTGTCGACGAATATGGGTACGAAAAGGCGCAAGCCATCCTATCCGCTGCCCAAGTGATCCTGTTCGGCAACGCCTATGGGATACCCTTCAGTGCCTTCATATCGAGGATTAAGGGCACTCCGTATCGCGACAGCAGCCCATGGTATGAGCTGTCGATGCTGTTTTTGGGAGTACTGTGCGTTCCCATTGCACTGCTTCATATGGTGGTGCTCGCAGTTGCCAAACAGCCCAATATCCGGTTTGGGATTGAAGGATAATCTGCGGGAAAAAGTGGGGAAATCCCTCGCATCCCCTTGTCGAAGTGGAAAAATATATTACAATTACATGATTTTGTTTCGAAAAGGAGAAGACGATGGCAACGATCAAACAGGTGGTGTCCAAAAAGGACTGGAATAGGTTCTTCACATTCCCGAACGAATTCTATAGGGACAACCCCTACTATGTTCCCACGCTCCTGTTCGATGAAAAATGGAATTTCAATCCCAAGAAGAATCCCGCCTACGAATATGTCGAAACGATAGCCTTTCTTGCCGAGGATGGAGGCAAGATCGTGGGAAGGATCGCCGGTTTGATCAACCACAAGCTCAATTTCATGAAACAAGAGAAGAAGATGCGGTTCACCCGCTTCGATGTGATCGATGACAAGAAGGTGTCGGAAGCCCTGTTCGAAGCCGTCTCCACCTGGGGCAAGGAAAAGGGAATGGAGACGATCATCGGCCCCATCGGCTTCTCCGATCTGGACAAACAAGGTCTATTGGTCGAAGGATTCGACCAGCAGGGCATGTTCATCACACTCTACAACCATCGCTACTACCACGACCACCTTGCCCACTTGGGTTTCGATAAGGAGGTCGATTGGGTCGAATACAAAGTATTCGTTCCCGAAAAGGCCGACAACCGCATCGAACGCATCTGCGACATCGCCATGAAACGCCATGGGTATCGCCTACTCGAATTCAAGCGTAAGAAGGAAGTGATTCCCTATGCCAGGCAGATGTTCAAAATGTACAACGACTCCTTTGCCCAACTCTATGGATTCTGCCCCCTCAGCGATGGACAGATCGACATGGCCATCAACCAGTTCATCAGTCTCGTCTCGCTCGAATATGTCTTCATTGTGGTGGACAAGAATGATTCGGTCATTGGATTCGGTATCATGGTGCCATCCCTTTCGGATGCGGTGAAACGATCCAACGGACATCTGTTCCCCCTAGGATTGCTTCGTATCAAAAAAGCCCTGGTGAACTACGACGTGCTTGACATGTACCTCATAGCCGTGAAGCCGGAGTTTCTCGGTAGGGGAGTGAATGCGGTGATCATGAACGAGGGAATCAAAAGGGCAATAGCGAATGGAGTGCAATTCGCCGAAACGGGACCTGAATTGGAAGACAACGACAATGTGCAGACCCAGTGGAAATCCTTCAAGGTGGAACAGCACAAACGTCGAAGATGCTACGGCAAGACACTCTAACGTCAGGAGTACGACCCGTCATGGTAAACGAAGACCATGACGGGTGCCATACCCTTCAAGCCTTCCTTTTCCTTCCCAACAAGATGCCTAGGATCAGTGCGACCAATCCCACGACCATGAATACCAGTGGCAACAGCTTCATGCCGGAGAAGGTGAATGCAACGATATCACCCACCACATCCTTGGGAATGGGCAACGATGAGGCATCGAAGCCTGCGATCGATTCGATCCGTTCCAGATTGCCTGTCATCGTTATGGCGACATAACCGATGAGACCCGACAAGATGGCCGATACACCGAACCATGAGAATCCACCCGAAACCTTCATGAGCAGGAGACACAACACCAAAAATACCATGAAGACAACATACGCGAGCACACCGAACCACGTCTGGGCAAGTCCCACATAACCGGTGATCATCTCCACAGTACCCGGAGCCATATCGTTCACCAGATCTTCAAGCACCAGTGATTCGGGCAAACCGAGACCCGCTACAATCTGCTGGGCCATCGCGGGGATGTGGGAGCGGGGAACACCGAACATCCGCAGTTCGGCATCGCTGAATGCCTCCAGACCCTTGATGAGGTTCTCTTCTATCTCACCGAATTTTCCCGAAAGATCAATCACCGCAGTGAAGGTATCATTGCTGCCGCTGATGCGGGAGACCAGGTCATCGGTCACCAGTTTGGCCTGTCCGTTGATCCACTGTTCATCCAACGCATCCATAATGGCTGTGGAGATGAGGTCGACTTGCGTGTCGACCACCATCTTTTTGGTGGGATCGGTGATGGTGGCTCCACCGGTGAGTCCGTTTCTCACCACCTCGGGAACCATGTCGCCGATCTGTTGATGGATCAATGCATCGAGCTCATATTCATCCACTACCGTGTGGTAGTAGGAAGTCTCCAGCAACGTCTTGTCAACCCCACGGTAGACCATGAAGCCGACTCCGTAGGCGATGACTACTATCGAAAGTAGGACCAATACAATGATTTTCAGTGCTTTCACTAGTTTCCTCCCGAAAATGAAGTGTTGTTCAATCCTTGCCACTGCAAGGGAATGGAACGATGGATATGTCCAATCCATTACATGGTGCGGCACCAAAGGCTCCAAGTCAAGGATAAAGAAAGGGAAGCCTGTTTCCGTTCACAATCGGTTTGAGTATCTTTCCCTATACCATACCAAGTAAGTAGGAGAATACATATGAAATCCCATGGATATATTTCACTACTGTTTCTGATACTGATCACTCTGTTTCCCTTGGCTGCGAAGGGAGTTCGCGAAAGTGGAACGATCGACACCATCGCAAATTCAATCACCAAGGTACCCAACTCGGTGAGCGACTATGAAGGGTATCCCGTGGCGATCTTCGCAGGAGGATGCTTCTGGGGAGTAGAATACCTGATGGAGCAACAACCGGGAGTCCTCGATGCCGTTTCCGGCTACACCGGTGGAGATGTGGAATTCCCCATCTATCGACAAGTCGTGACGGGAAGGACCGGACATGTGGAGGCTGTGGCGGTATTCTACGATCCCACACTTACCGATTACCGGACCTTGGCCCAGTACTTCTTCGAAATCCATGATCCCACCCAAGTCGGAGGGCAAGGACCCGACATCGGTACCCAATACGAGTCCGTGATCTTCTATGCGAACGATGGGGAGAAGGCGATCGCCGAAGAATTGATCGCCACTTTGGAACGATTGGGCTACGAGATCGCGACAAGAGTCGAGCCTCGGACGGATTTCTATCGTGCCGAAGGATACCATCAGGACTATTATGAGGGCAATCGCAGTACTCCCTATTGCCACGTCTATACAAAACGGTTTCCCGATTGAATGGACTCAGGAGAGTACATGCGTTGCAAGCCACCTGGCGACCCCATCCTCCTCATTCGAAAAAGTGAGATGGGTCGCCGCTTCCTTGGCTTCAATCTTTGCGTTCGCAACAGCCACCCCGACATATCCTGCAAGCATTCCCACATCCATCAGGTCGTCACCAAAACAGACGACCGATGATGGAGCAAATCCTTCCAAAACCTGTTTCAATGCCGCATGCTTGGTTGCATTCACATGCGAAATGCGGTACATATCGGGTTCCCAAAGCGCAGTGACCGTGGTCACTTCACCCCAGTTCCCGACCAATCGTTCCACATGTGCCGCACCGGTCCAGAGGAACAGGCTCATCACATCATGGGGAAAAGGAAGTTGAATTCCACCGGTCCTATCGTATCGTCCCGATGAGGAGTCGACGACCCAATGCTTCACCAAAGGATTGAGGCGAAATTCGGACAACAGCCTGTCCACCAGTTGCCCTTCGAGCGGCATGTGGTAGACCTGCTTGTCCCCCACAAAGGCAACGGCTCCTCCGCTGAGTACCATCGCATCGGGTTTCAGGATATCGATGAACTGTTGTGCATACGAATGGCTTCTGGTAGTGGCTATGGCGAAACGACACCCCTTGGAGCGCACTTCATCGAGTACGCTGAGGGTACGGGGGGAAATCGTCCTGTCGTGGTGCAACAACGTTTCGTCCAAATCGGACACCACCCACTGTGGAAATTCCATGTACACACCTCCGGATTGCTTCAGCATGCACCAATGAAGCGGATGACGCAAGACGCTCTTCTCACTTCCTGCATATGTTCTGTACAATACAGCAAGCGAAGGAGGAGACTATGGCAGGTATCGAAAAGGCCTTGGTGACCGGAGGGTCCCGTGGAATCGGATTCGCGATTGCGAAGATATTGGTCGAACATGGAATCGACGTCTGTATTGTGGGAAGGGATGGAGCACGACTCGAGGATGCGATAAACCGAATGGACTGTAATTCGGCACAGGTGTATCCGGTGGTAGCCGACCTCCTGTCCCCCGCCGCCCCCCAACAGTTGGTGGAACAATCCGTTGGCTTGCTTGGTGGAATCGACCTGGTGGTGAACAATGCCGGAATCTCACTCAACTGTCCATTCGAAGAGACGACCTTCGAACAGTGGGAACAGATGCTCACCATCAATGCCAGGGCACCGTATTTCATCTGCCAAGAGGCACTTTCCCATTTGAGGAAATCGGCAGTTCCCACGATTGTGCAGATCGCATCGGTCGTCTCATACGATGGATATGCGATGCAGAGCGCCTATGCCGCTTCCAAGCATGCCCTTGTGGGATTCACCAAATCGTTGGCTAGGGAGGTTGCCGAAGAGGGCATCAGGATCCATACCATTTCTCCAGGAGGGGTCGCGACCGAGATGATATCCTCGGTCCGTCCCGATATCGACACAAATGCCCTCATCGATCCGGATGAGATCGCCTCCTTGGTATGGTTTCTTATTTCACAGCGTGGGAATGCGATGATCGACCATGTCTCGGTGCGACGGGCGAACAAAACACCCTGGAGTTGAATGGTTTTTCTTGGTGATTTCTCCACCTCGGTGTATCATGCCTAAAAAGAATCCGCCATAATGTCATGGGGTGTGACAGGAGGGGCCGGGGAGGTGGGTATGGAAAGATCATCGCATGGCAACAGGAGAAGACTTTTCATCATGCTTGTCCTGTTGCTTGTCGTACTTTCCATCCATGGTGGAGTTGACTTCAAAGCCGTCCCAATCGACTCCCTCTTCCCCGAACCGTTGGCCGACCCCAGGTATCCCCGGTTCTCCCTATCGTTTCCCCTCTTCATCACACAGGCGATCGATACGAACGAAGACTCCACTTATGGGGGAATGCGGGAATTCATGGAATTCGGTGGCGCAAAAAGTCTCTTCAGGGTATCTCCGGAAGGAAACGGGTCCATGGGAATCGAACTTTCCATCGGTGCGGGAATATTTACCCAATTCGATGGGTTCTCCAATTGGCTGGCCAACTTCGGATGGGAAGGTTCGGGATTCGTAGTGGTGAACATCCGACCCCTGTCGACACTCTCATTTCGGTTCGGTTTCCATCATCTGTCGAGCCATGTGGGCGACGAATACCTCACCGACTACCATGTGCTCATCTTCCCCATCGATTCCTCCGACGATATCGCCAATGGAACCACCTATGGAATGGAATATGTGCGCGATTCGCTCATGCTCGGAATCTCACGCGAGATCGGATCCCATGTGCGCATCTATGGCGAACTGCGCTACTCGATGCGGATGTTCACCTATATGTATTGCTACAACCAATTCCCATGGCAAGCCAATCTGGGGATCGAGCTGATCGGAGATTGGTATGCCGCATTCGATGTCGGCATGTACCAGGAATCCTCCTGGTATCCTTCGATCACAGTACAAACGGGAAGAATCCTGAGGAAAGGCCCGACAAGCGAACGATTCCGTTTCGGAATCGAGTATTACCGCGGCAGACCTCTTCTCGCCGTATTCAACCACACCAACGAAGGAACCGCATGGAACGATGTCCCGTTGGAACAGCACATCGCATTGGGATTCTGGTACGATCTGTAGGTATGTACGGAGAATCGCTTTCAGGGTATGGTGGTGCAAAACAACTGAAGCAGGTGGTCGATCGATGGATCTCATGAATCTCTGGACACTGCAGGGACAATTGCTCCTATTGCTGGCCGTAGGTGCCTTCTTGCGCAGAATCGGTATCTTCTCCGTCGAGACCAAAACCTTTCTCACCGATTTCGTGATCTATGTGACCCTGCCGTGCAGCATTATCCTATCATTCAAGATGGACATCGATCTATCGTTGCTGATCACATTCGCGCTTATCCTTCTGGTTTCCCTTCTCATACAACTGTTCTGCATGGGATTGGGAATGATCCTCTATAGGAAGGAGACCGAATCACGCAGAAGTGTATTGAGGTACGGAATTCTGGTCTCCAATGCCGGATTCATGGGACTCCCGATCGCAGGGGAACTGTTCGGAAGCACTGGACTCATGTACGCCTCCATCTACTTGATTCCGCAACGGGTGGTGATATGGACAGCGGGCATATCATGCTTTACCAAGAATGATGTCCCATGGGGCAAGGCCTTGAAGAAAATCGCGGTCCACCCCGGACTCGTGTCGGTTTACATCGGATTGGCAGTAATGGCCTTCAATCCCCCCATCCCCCTATTCGTGGAAAGGACCATGGCTTCCATCGGAGAGTGCACCACGCCATTGTCGATGATGCTCATCGGTTCAATTGTAGGAGAGATGGATAGGAAAACGATGAAGGTCGATCTCTTTTCCTTGGTCTATTCGGCTATCCGTCTCATACTCATTCCCTTGGCGGCGTTCATCGGAGCACGTCTTTTCGCAATCGATCCCCTGATTACAGGCGTGGCGGTGCTGCTTGCAGGGATGCCGGTGGGGAGCACCACAGCGATATTGGCTGCGAAGTACGGAGGGGACGCCTCGTTCGCGAGCCAATTGGTCACCATCTCCACCGTCCTGTCGATGGTGACCATACCGCTATGGAGCATGGTTCTGTAGCAGATGAAGAGGTGATTTTACCGATCACTTTCACACAAATGGCATCCGTACAAGACCTTTGCCAAAACATGATGCGAGTGGCAATGTATCGTGGTAAGGTGGGACAAGGAGGTGTGGTGAGATGAAGAGAAGTATTCTGATGGCGATGCTTGTTTCGACCATGGTGATACTGCTCTCTTCATGTACCACACCATTGCAAGTTGCGGAAAAAGCCTTGTCCAACGGGGATTATGGCGGAGCTGTCGAAGCCTCCATACATGCACTCGATGAAGAGCCCGGACTACTCGATGCCCACATGATTCTTGGTAAGGCATGGAGAAGTGCGAATACCGAATGGGTTTCCGCAATCGAGAATCTTGAATTGTCGGAGGACGTGTGGCAATTCGACAAAGCCATAGCATACTACGATGCCTTGGTACAGCTGCACAGGATTGTGCAAGATGCCGGCTATACGAATCTGAATCCAAGTGCCGAACCCGAATCATGGTCAAAAAAGAGGGCAACTGCACTACATACACTTGCAGGGATGCATGTGTTCGAAGGTTCCAAATTGATAATTTCCGGAACTCGTGATGAAGCGAAAGTGGCGGTGGTGCATTACCGGAGGGCCAAGGAATTGAACCCCGAGTATCCGGACATCGACAACAAATTGGAAAAAGCCAAGGAACTTTCCCTTGCGAAAATCTTTGTGTTCACCGGTCCTGAGAAGGATCTTACGCTCAATGGCAACGAATTGGTTCGTGCCATCGAAGAAGGCTTGGATGCGTTGGATGGAGTGGAGGTGGTGCGCCTTCCCAACCGATATGCCACTTCCATCGCAGACAACCACACTGCCGATGAAATCGCCAAAGGACACAAAGCCAACATGATGCTCCACATCGAACCGATTACGTTCAGGACAGTCGGAGTCAAAAAGGAGTTGTTTGCAATGCGGAGCGTGCCATGGGAAAGGGAAACCCTCATCCTGGAAGCCTTTGCCACCACAGATGTCCGGTACGTGTTGATCAATCTGCAAAACGATACCGTCGTGTCCGAAGGTTCCTTCACCATCTCCGATGCGGATGACGGTGGATTCGAAGTCTCCGCCATTCACCACGGCAAGGATATTCGGTCTGTCAATCTTGGGGAACAGGTGGGATGGCGGAACCTGGAGGTGAATATCGCTCCTGTTGGAGAGAGTGCAATGGGATTGCCTGCCAAAATGAAAATCCATGACAATCTCACTATCCCCGATCATGCTTCGGAAACGATACTCGAACTACCCTTGGCAACCTATGGAACGGGCGGCAAGATCGATGTGGGCGAGTATTCACACCCCGCGGATTTGGCCCGTATTACCGATTTGAACAAACACACCTTCTGGTTGTTCGATGCCATCGCCTATGATTCCCATGGCGATGGACAGCTGTCCTACCAGTTGGTATACCAGCGTGCGTTCGAAGAGGGCCTTGGTGGTAGTTTGGCCGCCGCTTCCTATGAAAAGGACCTGTATCGAAGCATAGAGGCATGGATGCGCCAACCGAATGTCCAACGCGAGGTGATGGATAAATTCTTCACCAAGTTCTACGGCTCAACGGTTCCCATGCGAATCGTGGAGAAGGTGGCACATCTATTCCAAAGCTCTCAAGAAAGGTGAAACAAAAACTGCCAATCCGGACATTGGTCTTCGATGAACGCACGCAGATGCTTCGTCTCCTGCTCCGATTCCGGATGGATGCGCAACCAGGACTTGATCAAATCCTCGGCACGGTTGTCCGGCAGTTCCTCGATATAGATCGAAAAGTCGGAGTCGGCCTCGCTTCGATAAGTATGGAGGCCAAGAAGAATTCCCTGCAGATACATCCTTCCCACTTTTGTTCCACCCAACTTGCCATACCGTTCCATCTCCTGCACATGGATTCGCATGATGTCGCTTGCGATATCGTAGGCCACATCACCCACATCGCGATATGTTCCCCAACGAGTTTCTCCCGCTTGCTCCCAACAATCCTCGATCGGTACGGAACCAAGTGAATCAAACACCGCTTTGGCGACAGACTCGACAGACACTTCCGAGAATATGGAGTGAATTTCAGACAGTATCATATCTTTACAACGCGAATCCTTCTTCGCCATATTGCGAAGAATATGGATAGCTTCCCTTTCATCTAGGGATGCGATCAGCTTCAGCACCTCATTGTCCATACACATCACCTCCTGTCGCACCTATTGGAACAACTCGGGTTGCCCGATTCCAAGTTTGGCCATCTTCTTCTCGATTCTTGCAACTTCCCTTGTCTTTCCCAACTCTTTCCATAGTGCGATCGCCTTGTCGAAATCCCTCATCCTTTCGTAGGTTCGTGCGATATTCGCCCTGTCGCCCATCCTTCGATACAAATTCAAGGCTTCATCGAAATATTCATGGTCGCGATACGTTTTGGCTGCTTGCTTGAAATCACCGATGGATTCTTGAAGATTGGCCACTTCGAACGTTTTGCCATGTCGGTAATAGATATGTATCGCACGTTCGTACTCCTTTCTTTCCAGAAGAAAGTCGATGGCCTGTTGATAATGTTTGCCGGACTCTCCAAACAGTAGGAAGTTGGCTTCGGTTACCGGCAGTGTTTCCAGAATCGGATCCAAAGTCCGCTCATCCATACCCGCAATGATTAAGGAAATGATCGCATCATCCGACATCCGTTCGATCTTCATCTTCACTTTTCCAGCAAGTGCTTCATCCCCATCGAAGTGAGTGAAAGTGAACAGGAGATGTAGGAAATTGTAATGACGTACTTCAATTGCCATTTCAATCAATTCATCGGGAAGAAACACCAAATTGTAGATGAACCAATATTGCGACAGATATGTGGTCACCAGACCATTGATACCATCGAACGCCTTTTTCCTGAGCATCGCATGGAGGAGAGCGAGCAGGAATTGTTCCTCATGGTTTGGATATTCGATTCTGAAATTGAACAACGACCTCACCGAATCGACTTCGACCAATCTTTGGAGGAACTTGTATCCCACCATCAGCGAAGGCTTGGATTTCACCAATTTGAGGGCCAGCTCGAACTGTTTTGCACCAACTAGGAAATCGAGCACTTCTTCATCCCTGCCTTCCGTCTTCAATCCACACTTGTAGACATGATCGGCATCCGCACAAGCGAGGAAGCGCGTAAGCGCAAGGGAATAGTTTCCATCCCTGTAATCATCCTTGGCCCTGTCGATCGACTGTTGCAGAATGATCTGGCTCATCGCGTAGTCATTCCATATCGCATCTTCACAAATCGCGACAGCCCGAGTATACGATTCGGCATCTCCCACCTCATCCAACGTATCGATCGCCCTATCGTACCATCCCATGAGAGCGTAACATTCGGCGGTATTCCGCTTGTCGCCGATTTGTCGAAACAAGGTGGCCGCAAAAAGATGCATCCCCTTTTCCATGAAAATAAGGGCCGCTTCACCCACATGTCCCAGAGCTGCCATTCTCACCGCCACCTTCAATCGCTGTCTTGGTTTTGCCAGCAGCTGCTCCAACTCTTTTTTGAGGAGGTCACGATGTTCCGGTGACTGCTCGCCATAATTGAGGAATGCGTCATAGGCCGACTCATATTCCCTTTTCTTTTCGAAGAACATACCCAGACCATGATAATCCTTCAGCTCCCTCAGGCACATCTGGATATGCAACTCATCCTTCAACTTCCTGAATAGTGGCAAGGCATGGGCATAATCCTTTGCCTCAAGAAATTTTTTGGCTGCCTTTCCAAATTCCTTCAACTTGAGCAGACAGAAGGCCTCGTTTGCCGGATCATTGTCCAATCCGAAGAAGTGGGCAGCCTGGGCATATTCCTTCTTATGTTGGAAATGGATGGCCAATTCCCGGTATGCCCGTCCCTTCTTCCACAATTCCACCATTCTTCCATACTGTTGCTTGCGGCGCCAGTATTGGGCAGCCTCAAGATATTGGCCGTTTCTTTCCCATTGCAAGGCCTGGCAACGCCCGGTCGCATCCTCGTCACCGACCTGTATCCAATGTTCGATCGCCTTCCCAAGGTCATCGGCCAACTCGTACGCCTCGGCCGCCTCACGATGACGGGAGATGGACGCGAACAACTTTGCCGCTTCGACATGTCGGTTGTGCGCAAGTGCGATAAAAGCCTCGCACAAGAGTTCCTTCATGTGGTCGTCCGCATTCCTGAAGCACTCTTTCGCCGCGATATACCGTTGTCTTGTGAAAAAGTATTCCCCTTGCTCCATCCATTCGGCAGGGGTCGAGACTCGTTTCCACATCTGTTGCAGTGCCTGCTTCTCCCTGCTCGAGAACACATGCCCGGTGAGTTCGGGAAGGTTCCATACGGGAGCGGGAGAGATTCCATCGTAGATGACGAGGGTATTTCTTGCACGGGTTGTCGCCACATAGAGCATATTGATCTCATGACGGATGATCGGATGGTGTTCGCTTTGCAGCATCTGTTCATCCGCCATTTTTCGCCAAATCCCAGCAGTCCGCTTGTCGATGGCGAATTTCCACAGCAACACCGTGTCGAATTCAAGACCCTTGGCCTCATGGATGGTGAAGATCAATTCCGTTCCAAGCAACTTGACCAAGCGCTTCTTCTCTTGCACTGTTCGCACGAGAATGGTCCTTCCCGCTTCCGCTCCTCCAATTTGGCGCAACATCTCCTGCTCAGCAACACCATGGAAGAGCAGGGGAGGTCTGCCATGGAACTTCCAATCCTCCATCTGCTCGTATCCACTGATTCCCACCAGGCGCTGTTTCAGCAGCAACAGTGAATTCGAAAGTTCCACGATACTCCCCACACAGCGGAAGTTGAGATTCAGATATCTCACATCGGGTATCGGGAGACTCCTTTCAAAGAAGCGCTTCCTCAATTCCTCCCACCTGAACCCACTCGGATTGATGATCTGTTTCGGATCGCCCGCACATACGATGTTGCCGGGAATTCTGCTCAACCTGAATAGAAGGGTGATCTCCAAATCCGACAGATCCTGTACTTCGTCACAAACCACCAGATCGTGTAGGAAGCCATCTCCATGGGTATCCAACACCTCGATTGCCCTTCGGCAGAGATCGATCGCATCGTAACGGCCTTCGGCTTCAATCTTTTCTTGATAATAGCTTGCCATCCGATGGATCTCGGCCCTGTCGTAGAGGAAATTGGGAGCCCGTTTCCTTCCCAAATCCGAATACTCCGCAAGAGACAGAAGTGGAGAAGAAAAGTGGTGCTCCCTGGACTTCAACAGACGTACCAATTCCACCAGTGTCTTGCAGTAGGTTTGTTCAAAATCATCATGAGGCAGTGGAATCGATTGCACGAATTCGATCAAGGAATCTTGTTTGGTGGCATGGAGAATGATCCTTTCCCATTTGGCAGCTATCTCGAATCGACTGTAGGAGAGCAGCGATTCCTTGAGAAGATGCAGCTGGTTTTCCTTGATCGTACCCGCGCGGTAACTTCCCACCAAGGCCTCGATGTGATGGATCGAATTGGGAGGGACGGCTCCCTTGATGATCGAACGTATCTCTTCCCAGACGAGTTCGGCATCATGGGACTTCGAAAGGGGATGATTGGAAATGATCTGCAAAAACTCGTTGAAACCCACCAAAAGTCTCGGATTGTGCGGTATGCCGGCAGTCTCCAGGATACGTTCGATATAATCGGACAAGATCGTGAATTTCACCTCTCCTGTCGATTTCTCAAATTTGGAGTCGATCGACAGACCTTCGAAAAGCCGTTGTGAAAACTCCTTGAGATGCCTGCTGCAGGTGACGAACAACACCTGTTTTCCTTTGGTCATACCCCTCAACAGATAGTACACGGACAACGTGGTTTTTCCACTTCCCGCGGTACCCGATATGAGCAGGGGTGGAGGTAGGGTGAGAATATCGTGTTGGGTTGCGGTGAGATGGAGAAACATTTCATACGTGTCGGGATGATGTGTGGAAAAGAGCCTCTCCAACTCCCTTTCGTCGATCTCCAACCACTTCTGGGGACCATACTCTTCCTTCACCTTGTCTTCCAAGGACTCTTGGGTGAACAAAGTGTCGTCCAACTCGTCGATTATAAAATCCTCAAGGGTTTCCATCTCGAGTGCTTCAAAATTGAGGAATGGGGCATTGTCGGGAACTACCCTGACCGCTTCCCGACCGATATCGTCATGGTGGACCTTTCCCCACAGGTAAATGCAGGTGCATCCATGTTCTCTTCCAAGTGTGAAGAGTAGCCGGTCGCCCTTGTTGAGCCTGGCTTCGAACACGACCTTGCCGCTGGGTCCCTTGAGTTTCTTGACCTTCACTCCCGAGTCCCACATGCCATTTTCCAGATAGGTGAACTTCTCCTTCAATCTCCTTCTTTCATTGGGATTGAGATTGAGAAATTCTTGTTTCAACTTTGCATTCAACAATAGCAGAAATTGTGGACCATTCATCTTGAGCGATTTTATCCTACCAGAACAGAACGGTAAAGGAGAATGACGACATATTGCCTACTTTCCCATGTGAAGGCTTTCTCAACCGTCCCTCTTCGGGTATATTCAGGGAAAGGGGGGAACTGTACGAATGGTTCGACACCATATGCCAACTGTCTTCATCATGTGTCTGCTGCTGGTTTCCTCCAATCTGTTCGCCAATGCGACCACTTTGCCGGAGGAGGCGTCCGCTCCACTATCGGTGGAAAAGACTCCCCGTGTCAGGTATTGGCAAAGTGCCGTGGGCATTGATCTGCCCACCACCATAGGGCCCTCCGCTGGGGATTCCCTTCACATCCCCATCCGCGACGATCCCAAGATAGTACCTGTGTTGTACCACAACATTGTGTTCGGACGAACCGGCAATATCTACAACCGCGATATCTACAACTTCGAACATGATCTCGCTTTCCTCCGACGCAACTATGAAATTCTCGACTTTGAAGACTTGGTCGCAATCGAGAGGGGAGCACACACCCTGGATACGGACGGGACGATCATCACCTTCGATGATGGGGACCTTTCGATCTATGCGATAGTCTTTCCCCTGCTCAAGGAGCTGGGGATGAAGGCGACCTTTTTCATTGTACCCAATTTCATCGGTGAAGTCGGATACATGAGTTGGGCCCAAGTGAGGGAGATGGCCAATTATCGTACCCAGGATGGGGAGAGACTGTTTACCTTCGGCTCCCATTCACTCACCCATCGACCCTTGGGTGAACTGCCTGAGGATGAGCTGTTGTTCGAGATGAAGGAGTCGAAACGGATATTGGAAGAGGAACTCGGTTACACGGTCGACGTGATCGCATTGCCATTCGGCAGTGGGGCCGGTGATGCAAAAGTCATCGCAGCGGCAAGGAAGGCCGGCTACCATGTGGTGAGGACTTCCCAGCCGAAGGCCATTGGAAGCGATCGCATCAATCTCATGAACGTGAATACCTTCAATGTGGAGAACTACAGTACCGATGTGTTCGTACAACGCCTTCTGAGGCTTACCGGGAGATGAAATCGATGGGAAGAATCGGCTTGATCCTACTGTTCGCACTTTCTTGTACATCCTGCGTATCAGCAGCTACCACGGTCGATTCGTTCGACTTGAAGCGACGTGAATTGGAATTCGGTGGTTTTACCTGGAAAGTAAAGGCCTCGACCGATCCGGTGGCTCCGGGACCCAATCGCTATGCCGGAACACCCGATGCGATCTGGGTGGATGAGAGGGGTTTGCATCTCACCATCGACCAGCAGGGAGATGAGTGGTATGCCACCGAAATCTTCACCAAGCAGAGGGTGGGCTATGGTACCTACACCTTCAGCGTGGATACCGATGCAAGCTCCTACGATCCATCGGTGGTGGCGGGCTTCTTCACCTGGGATACCGCTCCTGTGGAATTCAACCGTGAAATCGATATTGAATTCGCCGCATGGGGTGATCCCGGGGGGACCAAATTCCAATACGTGGTGCAACCCTATACCTCGCCCGATCGGATCGAGGTCTTCGATCCCAAACTTCAGGGAAGCTACACCACCCATAGGATTGTGTGGACACCACAGTCGATCGAATTTTCCAGCTACCATGGACCGGTCGATCCCGATGCTCCCGAGGCACACATGAATCTGATGCATCGATGGAGATTCGAAGGAACGCCTCCCACCGAAGGTAGGGTGCGCTTCAGGATCAACCTCTGGCTGTTCGGAGGGGAACCACCCACCAAGAGAACCGAAATGGTGGTCACTTCCTTCACTTTCCAGCCGTTGGAGCGGTGACGTTCCGATCGAATCCCTTCCTCACCTGGGCACCCCAGCCACGATTCTTCCGCATCGCACTGAAGAAGCCCGAGACACGCCACAAACTGATGTACTGCCGTATGCCGAAGTTCTCCAAAATAGCCATTCCCAATAGACGCAAGACATCCTCGGAGTCGTAGAGTTCCTGGTCCAGCTCTCCTATCATCACCGAAGAGACACTCACCAGGATCCCCAATAGGATGGTGGAAGTAAAGAGCAACAGTGCAATGGGAAGATTCAGTAGTCCCAAAAGCGCCGACAAGAACACAAGCAACAACCCTTGGGCTTCTATGAAGGGACCCACGAGTTCAAACACGAAGTAGTACAGCATTCCCACCAGACCCAATCTTCCATAACGGGGATTGGCGATCATGGCACTATGGAACAGGAGGATGTCGACGAGACCCCGGTGCCAACGGTCGCGTTGTTTCCTCAAGATGTGCCAGGATTCGGGAACTTCGGTCCAGCAGTTGGCATTGAAGGCATACTTGACCCGATAGGGACGTTTCGCTTCACGCATAAAGCGGGAGAGGCGCACCACCAATTCCATATCCTCGCCAACCGTATCTTTGCGATACTTTCCACTCTTGGTAAGGTATCCTCCGGTTTGGATTGTCCTTTCCCGGTTGAACACTCCGAAAGCACCGCTGATGATCAGCAGTAGGTTCATATGGGCCCATCCGACACGTCCCGACATGAAGGCCCGCATGTATTCCAAGGATTGTAGCCGTGCCAGGAATTTCTTGGGGAGATCGATCGAATCCAACGACCCGAGTTCCACTGTACACCCGTTGACAGGACAGATGTTCCCTCCTGTGGCGATGGTCTCCTCGGAGGAATCGATCATTCCCGACACGGCTCTGGTGAGGGCATCGGGTTCCAAGAGGGAGTCGGAATCTATTCCACAGAAGAATTCCTTGCTCGCGATATTCAGACCCAAATTCAACGAATCGGCCTTTCCTCCGTTGACCTTGTCCACCACGATCAAATTGGGAATCTGTTTATTGGTGTAGATACCCCGCATGGTCCGGGTGGGGAGCCTGTGCCGTACGAACATGTCCCGCTTCTCCAAGGCAAAGTAGTCGATCAATGTGTTGAGCGTCTCATCCTTCGAACCATCGTTCACCACAATCAACTCAAAATCGGGATAGCGTTGGTTGAGCAGTGAATTCACGCTCTCCACGATATTGTTCGCCTCATTGTAAGCCGGTGCGATGATGGAGACCGAGGGGAGCAAACCTTCTGTGGTCAAGAACAATTTGTCCTTGGCTTTCCAAAGACGGGACTGGATCTTCGAACCCCGTACCGAAACCAGCAGAATGGCAAGATAGATACAGTTGATGGTCACCGAATAGAACGCCAACAGATAGTTGAACCTGACGATGTACAGACGGCCGATCTCTGCCCAACTGAGGCTGACCAAAGAGGTGAACTCACTTGCAAGGATAATGATCGGAAAGAGCAGCAACATGAGAATCAACATGAGTGCGAGACGCAACCGTTGCGGCGGTTCCTTGTGCACAACCGGTATGGGTTGCTCCTTTTGTGACGTCTTCAGGCTGAACAACTCCACCACACGGGTATCGAGATAGGTGGTGATCTCATGCTTCAACATCAAATGTTTTTTCACCATTGGCCGCAACACCTTCACCACCGCGGCTTCCACCTCGGGATCCCTGTTCCTGTTGAGAAAGAAGATGATCCCGCTTGTCTGTCTCACCTCGACGAGGCGTTTGATGAGGTCCACGACCTTTCCGTGGAGGGGGCCCTCGATTCTGGTAAGGAAATAATCGATACGGGAATCGAGCACCTTGGCGAGCAGCTCCTGTTTGATATGTGACTTGGTCTTGGCGAACAGGAACACCACATCGTTGAGGATCGAGGGATTCCTGTAGGTCATGTCGGACAAATTCTTCACAATATGGTCGTGCAACGACTTCCTGTTGCCATAGGAGAGGATAGGTGGGATATGGTGACGGTCACGGGTGGAAGCATGTGCGCTCACCACTGCCCTCAGCACATCCTTTTTGTGACTCGATTCGAACACCTCGGTCATCAACTCCTCCGGGAAATGCTTCACCAAGGCCTCCAGCGCATGGTGGCGAATCGATGGTCGGTTGGACAGTGCTTGGTTCACCAGGTACTGTCGCAACGTTTCAGCCGGATGATACCAGGCATATTCGCAGATGATGCGCTGCATGTAGATTCTCGAATTGTCCAAGCGCTTCAACAAGTAGGGAAGCAGTAGCGTGCCATAGGAGAAGAGAATGGCACGGAATCGTCCCGCCATCCACGCGGTACTGCGACCGATGAGTCTGATCAATGGAATGATGGCCCTCTTGTCCTTCTGGATCGCCAAGGCCTGGGCCATGTAAAGGGCAACATTGGGATTCTTTTCCTTCTTCAAGGCCACCAGCAGGGCATTCCTCACATCCCGATGGTACAGGTACCTGAGGTTCGCAGCGGCCTCGATCCGTTTCAACTTGAAGCGGGAATCCAACCTATGCATGTAGGTATGGGGTATGTGGGTACCGAGCAGGAGTTTCAGCACATGCTCCTGTTGTGCCTTGGGAAGCGCCACACTGGATTGCATCTCCTTGTACAGTTCGAACAGCGTATCGGGATCAATCTTTTCCTCATCGATATTCTCGGAAAGCAATTGCTCCTCAAGCTCGGAACGAAGGACATCCAACCTGAACCGTCTTCTCCTCCGAAGCAGCTTGAACAGATATGTGAGGATGAGCAACACAAGATCGACCGCCAGTATGGCGACAGTCAGATTGATCGCGAAATCGGTACCCATCTTCAATTTCCTTGGATTTGGAGTCTCTTGGCGATCAAACCGACCACACCCAACAATTCCACCATCATGACCGGTCGCCAGAAGAAGTGGGAGAGATAGACCTCCATCGCACGTCCCACTGTAGTCTCGTTCTTCGCATACGACATCAACAGGAAGGGAATCTTTCTCGTCGACTCTTTGGCAAGCAACTCCTTCCTGAGTGCGATCGCATTGATCTTGGGAACCTTCAGTTCGCTTATGATCAGATCGGGAGGAGACTGTTCTATGGCCTTCCTCGCCTGTAGTCCATTGTCCAGGACCTCCACCTGATACCCCTCCTTCTCAAGTGCCTTTCTGATGAGGTTCCTTCCCAAGCCGGGATTGTCGATGAGCATCACGGCAAAGACACCTTCGGTCCGGTCGATCTTGGTCGATTCGCTCACCAGAAGGTTTCCGCCCCTCTTCTGGGCCAGCTTCATCCGGTAACGGGCCGTCTGCACCATGGTTTCCCGCATCTGTTCCAAATCGCCCCACAAGGACTCGGGGAATTCGGAGGAGGAATAGAGACCCACCGAGACGGTGATCGGAACTATGAATTCCTCCGCTTCCGGAAGCGAAGCCAACATTGCATTGATTCTCCCGATGATTTCCTCCCTGGAACGAGTACAGTATACTGCGAACACCGCACCGGCGAGACGGAACGCCTGCGAGTCGGCTTCGATCATTTGGAGTATCATGGAGGCGAAACGCTTGAGCGTGGCATTGCCCTCATCGCCCCCGAAATCGAGATTGATACGACCAAGATTGTCGATGCTCAAGACCACACAATGCAAGGGGGGTTTGTTTTGTGCCACATCGGCCATTGCCTCGAGAAGATAGACCTGATGAAATTCATGGTTGTACAGACCGGTGATCGGATCACGGGAGAGGCTCTCCTCCAATCCATGGAGCTTCTTCTCCAACCGTATCTTCTGCAGCTCCATTTCCCTCAATTCGACATCTTTCGCATCGAGATCCGATCTCACATCGACCACTTGCGTTCTGTAGATGTCGGGCAGTGCGATCGAATACTCCTTGGACAACAGTTCGACCATGGGAGCAACCACGGTGATCCACCCCATACCCTTTCTTTCCAGCACCAGTTCGAAGAATTTGTCCCACACAAGCTCCTCGCCGACGGTGGTCCGGTCGATCCTCCGATCCTTCGCACTATAGATGAAGGGAGATTTGGCGAAGAGATTCCGTACCTCTCCAGGACTGTAGATATTCACGAAACGGGTAACGATCCTATTGCAAAGTGCGAGATAGCCTCCCGCCTCCAACAAATCCTTTTGCACCGGTCTGAGAAATCTTCCGCATTGCAGATCACGCAGGATGTCGATGTACCTGTCGACATCATGGTTGATCACCGAACCATGTTGTGGACAGATCGTGGTGATTTCGAAATTCGTCAACTGGTCCATCACCGGCTTCATGATCTCATGCGATGGCATATAGGCTTCATGGTAGGTCTTCATCCCCTCCTCGTAGCCGTCTTGGGCAAACAGCTGCCATCTGGTGCCGACGGAACCGAACAAGTCCCCCGACACCAGCACCTTTTGCTGCGGAAGGTAACTCATGATCGCCCCGGGGAAATGGAGATAGGGAGCCGGTATGAACTTGATATGGGAACCATTCGAGAGGGGGAACGAATACTTGTGGTAATCGACGAAGTAGAACGGACGATCGATACCATAATAGGTGATCATGTTCGCCGCCCTCTGGTGGCAACAGTAGGGACCCTTGTATCCCGCCTTTTCGAACAGGGGAAGAGAGGAACAGAGATCGGGGTCCTGGTGGCTGCATACGATCGCATCGAGTTTTTCCAAAGGAACGAGGGAGCGTACCTTTTCCAACACGATGTCGAAATCGAGCACGGAACCGGGATCGAAGAGAATCGCATCATCGTCCTGGAGAAGCAGGAATGGGTTGCATTGGAGATTCCTCTCGATGAGGTCGGAACCCACCCACCACAGGTCTTCGGCAACCTTCACCGGTTGTGTCATGTCCATCATCGGTCACTCCTCTTATCAATGAAATATTTCTGTAGAATGGGGAAACTCTCCTTGAGCCGCTCGTTGTAGGTAGGTTGGTTCCAATTGTTCCACGGCAAGACCACAGCTCCCTTTCCATCCTCGGCAGTGGACCAAGTTCCCAATACGGTATCAGTCTTGTTCTGGACCATCAACGCCGAAACAGCTATTCCTTCACTCGTCGTTGTCGAAATCACATCACGCAGAGGATCGGTGTAGTAGATTCGCTTGTCCTCCAACACCGTACCCGAAGAGGGATCGGAGACATTGATCCGTGTCCAGGGAATCCGTATGGACAACGATTTGCCATCGATCATCCAATGGTTGGTGGAGCCGATCAGATCCCCATACAGCAGTTTGCTCGAATCCTCGTATATCGCGGGGATGGGAGTACCATCCTCCAATGCCCGCTCTTTGTTGGTCAACTTGGCCATCGGTTGGAAGACCCCTGTCCTCTCAAGTCCATCATAGGTGGAGAACTGGTAACGGGTGTAGTCGTAGGGAGGGATTGCCAACAGGCGGGAAGTCTCCTTCCCATCGAGCACAACAAGGTATTCCATTCCACTGGAAGACTCGATTTCCAGATTCGGATCGTACTTCAGTTCCCCCCTGTCCCTATCGTAGGTGTCGATGCCGATTAACAGCCTCTCCTTGGCAAAATCAATACCTTGGAGCAGTGTGATGTCGATATGGAGGAATGAGGCATCCATACGCAGTTCGACGGAATCGATCGCTTTCGAACCCTTTCCGACAAGCGCCGCCTTGGCAGGTCTCACCGCCTCGTAGGCGAGAATCCCATAGTTCTGTTCTGGGTCGATGGCATTGTGCCAAAGGATATGCCGATCATAGGGAATCATGTAGGGTTCGGTGGTCCATGTCTTCTTGGTCCACTCATCCATCCATTCGAATATGATGCCTCCGGCATACCCCTCCCTCTCCATCGCTTCGAACATGCGGATGATCCCGGTTCCCTGTACCTCTTCGGTCATCGATCCATGATGGTATCCGTCTGGACTGTAGTGGGCATTTCCCATCCCGGTGGCAAGCCCGAACTCGGCCACCACCGCAGGGTAAGCGGTGTGCATCTGCATGAATTCCTTCAAATATCCTCCGTAACGGAAGCGTCCCTGGTCATCCTCGTACTCGTCATAGAGGGGATCGTTGTTCATGAAATCGGGATAGTTGGGATAGATGTGGTAGGCTCCGAAGAGACCCGCCTCGAGGGAGGGTCCCGGAAGCAGATGGTTGATGTCGACGGTAATCCTGTCATTGGATTCCTTGATCTTCAGTCCCTCCTCGTTGCGTTCGGAGGGATGGTCGATCGGATCGAGGGTAGGCCAGTTTACGATCGCGAGGGGATGCTGCCATCCATAGGACGACTGTTCGTAGGCAGCCACATAGTCGAGACTCTCGGCCAACCATCCCTCGGTTGGAGTGGCATCGGCGGTGGTTTCGATATACTTTCCATTGAAGGAAAACCCCTCGTTGAGGATATCGGTGGCCTCCACCTCGTGCGGCTCAAGTTCCCGTCCCACAAGATAGCCTATCACATACGGTGAGACGTCGCTGGTGTAGGAGCCCCAAGCCCTTCCCCGGCGCTCGGCAATCTCGGCATTCCCATGCACCGCATCGATGACGTGTTCGATCTCCTTCTCGTACTCAGCTTGGTAATCGGTTGCGAGATAATCATACCCATGTGGTTCCTCCTCTGGCCAGATCTCCTGCATGAGCCAGATCGTACGGTCGGGATTCAATTGGTTGTACAAAAGGAACGCATGGTAGAACTCGGGATCGAGCAGGGTGTAGATACGGAGGGTATTCACTCCCAGTTCCCCAATCTTGGTGAGCCAACGATAATAGAGCGCCTTGTCCTTCGGGAAATCGGTGAACCATTTGCCCGGCATCGCTATTCCGAGATTCACGCCATGGATGAACAGGTCCTCCCATTTTGAGCCATCCCATATCTGCAACATGTTCCCATGGGTTCTCGACATCATTTTGCTGCCATCGATCGTGGTGAAGGTCGTCCCGCTCTTTTTTGGTGGATGGCTTGTCCTCACATACGATTCGTCGAGAATCGAACGCATCAGGGGCACATAGACTTGCCAATGGAAATAATGTTCGTTGCGTGTATTCTCCGCAACCGAACGTTGCATCAGCCAAGGAACCCCATACAGGAAGGAGAACTTCATCGGAGTACGGCTGTAGGCCCAGTTGCCCGCAAGGTAATACGTGCTGTGGGCAGCTACCCGACCACGTACGATGGCGGGAAAGTCGGTTGGAATTCCTTGTGCTTCCAAGGCGTCCTTTCCAGCCTCGGTGACATCGATGGAGTAGGAGGCCAGAACCTCCCCCTCGGCAAGAGGTTGGACGACATCGAACATTCCGCGATACACCGCGTCCCCTTCAAGATGAAGGGCCCGTTCACCCTCTTCGGTGTAGAGGAACCTCATCGACGAAGGACCGAGATCCCCCTCCTCGGTGAGCACCACGATCTGTTCCGAAGTATGGTACAACACAATGCCACTACCCGAATATTCCCATGGTGTTCCACTCTGCCGCTCATACATGCCATAGACCCAAGGAGGGGCATCCCCACCTCGGGACAAGTTCGTCACATACACACCCGTCCATCCTGTCCAGCGGACCCGTAACATCTCGTACAATTGTGTCTGGATATAATCGGGAGTAGGGGTGGCGAATGTGTTGTACTCGGCGATCACCGTGTTCGCCTCATCCCTATTGATGAATTCCCTCAAAGCATCCACATCGCTTTGATCCATCCCTCCATATATGAGGTTTCTCACCCCCTCTTCGATCACAGTGGCGATTTCGTTGTTGTTGCGATACACGCCATAGGTATCGGCGATATAGACGATATCGGTTTCATCGGGAATGGGAGCCAACGGTACGATACGATTCTGTTCCGATTCCCCGGGATGGTAACCACGATAAGTGGTGGTGGCCGAGTGGAGTTCTCCACCTCGATCAAGCACCTTGAAATGCCTGAGTATCCAACCGAGTGCGGTATGTTGGGAAGGCGGCAGTTCGAACACCGTCTTGTCGTATACGAGAAGATGCACCGGCAATTCCGGTTGTGCAAGCCACACCAACCATGGACTGAGGATGAGAAGTATGACGAGAATTGTGAGGAACACGAGCAATCTATTGCGGTGGATACCGGGAATCGTCCTATTTCGTCTCCTCTTGGATCTCATGGCAACAGTATATGGCATGTCAAAGTGGTTGGAAAGACGCAAAGCATGCAAAAAGCCTACTTGCCACAGCTTGGGGCTTTCGTTGGCAACAGCTTTGTCGTACCATCATGCACATGGAGGAGAGGCCATGATGAAACACGAACCTGTGATGATACCCATTGCAACCCCGAAAGGAACGTTCAACGTATGGACACAACGTTGCGGTGACAACCCACAAAAGAAATTGTTGCTGCTGCATGGTGGACCCGGGGCCACCCACGACTATTTCGAAAGCTTCGACACCTGGTTCGCCGATGAAGACATCGAGTACATCCATTACGACCAATTGGGAAGCAAGTATTCCGAAAATCCAGACGACCGCTCGTTGTGGACGATTGAACGTTTTGTGGATGAAGTGGAACAAGTTCGCATCGCCTTGGATTTGGGCCCGGAAAACTTCTTCCTATTGGGGCATTCGTGGGGAGGCATTCTTGCCATGGAGTACGCCTTGGCGCATCAAGAGGCATTGAAGGGACTCATCATCAGCAACATGATGGCCGACTGCAAAGCCTACCAGCGCTACGCCGATGAAGTGCTCGGACCACAAATGGATCAGGATGCTTTACAACGGATCAGGGAACTGGAAGCAACCGGCCAATACACCAGCGGGGAATATGAGGCATTGCTCATGCCGAACCATTATGAGAAACATGTGTTGCGCAAGCCGGTCGAACAATGGCCCCAGTGCGTGGTCGATTCCTTGGGCAATGTGAACAACGACCTGTATGTGTACATGCAAGGCCCCAGCGAATTCGGCATCTCGGGAGTATTGGCCACATGGGACCGATCCTCGGATTTGAAAAGGATCACCATACCCACATTGGTCATAGGAGCCCAGTACGACACGATGGATCCCAAGTATATGGAGTGGATGTCCCGGCAACTTCCGCAAGGTGACTACCTGTATTGCCCACAAGGAAGCCACATGGCGATGTGGGATGATCCCGAGACCTACCACAAGGG